>SKIM01000237.1 GCA_007116445.1 Natronohydrobacter sp. | reverse complement strand
GTGGACAGTGACACCTCGACCTCGGACATGCTGCTGGTGGCTGCGACCGGGGCGGCGGATGCGCCCGAGATCAATGACGCGACCAGCCCCGAGGGGCGTGCCTTCGCGCAGGCTTTGGGCGGGGTGATGCTCGATCTGGCGCATCAGGTGGTGCGCGATGGCGAAGGGGCCACGAAATTCATCGAAGTGGCCGTCACTGGCGCGCGTTCGGAGGCCGATGCGCGCAAACTGGCCTTCGCGATTGCTGAGTCGCCACTGGTCAAGACGGCTGTGGCGGGCGAAGATCCGAATTGGGGCCGGATCGTCATGGCCGTGGGCAAAGCCGGCGCCGAGGCCGATCGCGACAAGCTGTCGATCCGGTTCGGGCCGCATCTGGTCGCGGTGAACGGGCAAGTCGCCCCCAGCTATGCCGAGGAGATCGGCGCGGCCTATATGCGCGAGGATCATCTGGTCATCGGGGTCGATCTGCGGCTCGGGGCCGGGGCGGCGACGGTCTGGACCTGTGACCTGACCCATCGTTATATCGAGATCAATGCGGATTACCGCTCGTGAAACTGGTGCTTGTCTCTGCTGTGGCGCTGGTCGATGCAGATGGGCGGGTGCTGCTGGCGCAGCGTCCGCCGGGCAAGGCGATGGCCGGGCTGTGGGAATTTCCCGGCGGCAAGGTCGAGCCGGGCGAGACCCCGGAAGCGGCCTTGATCCGCGAATTGCACGAAGAGCTGGGGATTGACACCTGGGCCAGCTGCCTTGCGCCGCTGAGCTTTGCCAGCCACGCCTATGCGGATTTTCATCTGCTCATGCCGCTCTTTGTCTGTCGCAAATGGCAGGGCCAGCTCCAAGCGCGCGAAGGGCAGGCTCTGAAATGGGTGCGCCCGGCGCAGCTGCGTGATTATCCGATGCCGGAAGCCGACCTGCCGTTGATCCCGATTCTGCGCGATTGGCTCTAGGCTTTGGCGATTGTGGCTGATCTGGGCGCAATCGGTCGCCGAAGTGCTGTTTGTTTCCGAAAATGAGGGCGCATTCAGCAAATCAGGCGAAAACAAGGTTAAAACAGGCGGGAAAACGATTAAAAGTTTGAAAAAAGGCGCGGGAACCGCCACAAAAGAAACAAGTGAGTAAGAGTTTTAGACTAGGTCTTTTTGCCACAACAGTCTCGCGCATTTTACCGCTGAGACCTGTTTCCAACGCATGACGCCTGAACACCGTCATGGCGGTTCTACTTAAAACGCCCTGATCCGCTGGATCAGGGCGTTTATCATGCCCGATACACCACAGCGTCCTTGCCAGCGGGGGCAGCCAGACAGGCGGGGAATCAGTCTATTTCGCGGGCCTGATCTGCCAGCATGATCGGAATGCCGTTGCGGATGGGAAACGCCAGATGCGCGGCTTTTGATATCAGTTCCTGGCGGGTCTTGTCATAGCTGAGCACACCGTTGGTCACTGGACAGACCAGGCTTTCCAACATCTTGCGATCAATTCGCAGATGGGCGGCATCCTCGTCACTCATTGCAGCACGTTTTCGTCGCCGCCACCGCGCAGCGCGAATTCCATCAGCATGACCAGTGTCTCGCGCCGGGTCTGCAAGGATGGTGCCTCCAGAAGCGCCTGTTTGTCATCGGGCTCGAAGGGGCAGAGCATCGACAACGAATTGATCAGCAATTCGTCTTCGGCATCCTTGAGGCTGCTCCAATCCGTCGAGAGCTGGTGCTTCTGGAAAAACCGCTTCAGCAAACCAAAGAATGGTTCGCGCTTCAGGCCGGAATCGGTTTCTTCGCGGTCACGATCCTGCTCGAAACCTGTCCATGCGACCTTCGTGCGGCGATAAGGCGTGAAGCCGGTCACTTCCTCGATCATGCGGAACCGCGATTTACCGGTCAGTGTGATCAGATAGCGGCCATCGTCGGTCTCGGAAAACGCGGTCAGCCGCCCTGCACAGCCGATGCTTTGCAGCGTGGGCTGCGCCGCGCCCGGCATGTCGCGGGGCTGGATCATCCCGATCAGGCGATGCGGGGTCTTCATGCAATCCTCGATCATCGCCAGATAGCGCGGCTCGAAGATGTGCAGCGGCAAGCGGGCGCGCGGCAGGAGCAGCGCGCCGGGCAGCGGGAAGATCGGGATCAGATCGGGCAGGTCCATGGTGTGTGTCATTCTCCGCAAGGTAACGCGGCAGACAGCTTAGGCAAATATCATCGAGCTCAGGCGTCGCCGCCCCTTGGCAACCAGCGGGTCATTGGGCTTGAGGGCGTCGAAAATCGTGAAAAGCTGCGTCTTGGCGGCACCGTCATTCCAGTCGCGATCGCGGCGGAACAGTTCCAGCAATTCCTCGACCGCCGCTTCCGACTGACCTGCGGCAAAAAGCGCCTGGGCCAGATCAAAGCGCGCCTGATGATTGGTCGGATCGGCCGTCAGCGCGGCGCGCAACTCTTCGACAGGCCCGGCGGATTGCGCCTGCAGCGCCAGGGCCAGTTTGGCGCGGGCCGCGTCAAGTTCGGGCGCATTGGCAATCGCAGCGGGGGCGTTGTTCAGAAGCGCCTCGGCTTGATCGAGGCTCTGAGCCGCGATCTGGGCCAGCACCATTCCGGCGAAGGCGCGGGCATTGCCCTCATCTTCGGCCATGACCGCGGCGAAAATCTGCGCCGCATCTGTCACGGCCCCGTCTTCGAGCATTGCTTCGGCCTCGTCCAGCGCAGCCGACAGGCCGCCATCGCCCGACATATTGGCCAGCTTGGCGACAAAATCCTTCAGCGCCGAAGGCGGTTGCGCGCCCTGAAACCCATCGACGGGCTGGCCCTGAAAAAAGGCATACACTGTCGGGATCGACTGCACGCGCAACTGTCCCGCAATGGCCTGGTTCTCGTCGATATTGATCTTGACCATGCGCACCTTGCCCTTGGCCGCGCGCACTTCGGCTTCCAGCGCCGGGCCGAGCGTCTTGCACGGCCCGCACCAGGGCGCCCAGAAATCGACGATGACCGGAACCTCCTGGCTGGCCTCGATCACCTGCGTCATGAAGCTCTGATCGGTGCCGTCCGTGATCAGATCGGCCTCTGCGGTCTTGTCGCCAAATTCCAGCATCTTGCCCTCTTGTCTGATGAAGCGTTGCGTTGCGATATATGGGCTGTGCAGGCCCAAAGGGGAAGGGGTCAGAGATCGAAGCGCGCGAAAACCGGTGCATGATCGGACGGCTGCGGCCAACCGCGCGCATCGCGCAGGACGCGCGAGCCATGTCCGGCGGCACTGATATCGCCTGTGGCCCAGATATGGTCGAGCCTGCGGCCCTTGTCGGCGGCATCCCAGTCGCGGGCGCGATAGGACCACCAGGAATAAAGCTGGCCTTCGGGGATGTCCTGCCGGGTGATATCGACCCAGTTGCCCGCCTCCTGCGCCGCGCCGAGGTGGTCGACCTCGATCGGGGTGTGGGACACGATCTTCAGAAGTTGTTTATGCGACCAGACATCATCTTCGCGCGGGGCGATATTCAGGTCGCCCACGAGGATGGATTTCGCAGGCCGGGTGTCGCGGAAATGGTCGCGCATTTCGGTCAGCGTATCGAGTTTGTGCCCGAATTTCTCGTTGATCGTGCGATCTGGGACGTCGCCGCCTGCGGGAATGTAGCAATTGTGCAAGGTGACGCCATTCTCAAGCCGCGCGGCCACATGGCGCGCATCGCCGCGTGCGCACCAGTCGATATGGCCCGCATCCTCCAGCGGCAGGCGCGACAGGATCGCGACACCGTTATAGCCTTTCTGCCCGCGCGCGACCCAATGCGGGTAGCCCGCGGCGGCAAAGAGCTCGAAGGGTATCTTTTCGACCGGGCTTTTGCATTCCTGCAGGCAGAGCACATCGGGCGCTTCCTCGCGCAACAGCCGCAACACCAGATCAGCGCGCAGCCGGACCGAGTTGATGTTCCATGTGGCAAGCGTGAAAGGCATCGCGGATCTCCGTATCGGGGCGGGTCTTACTGGCATGCAACATGGGCGCGCGGCAAGGCCGGTCGGCAGAAAAAAAGTCCGGGCACTTGGCCCGGACCAGGTCTGAGGGGAGGAGGGCGCGCCAAAGCCCGGCGCAGGGTCGCTTCACTTGCAGAGCGGCTTGGCTCTTATGGTTAACATCCCCTGAAAGCTGGGCGAGACTGTGACGCCACTGTGCTTATTGTGCGGCCAGACGGTAGCCGCCCGACTCGGTCACCAGAAGCGTGACATTCGAGGGGTCGGGCTCGATCTTCTGGCGCAGGCGGTAGATATGGGTTTCCAGCGTATGGGTGGTCACGCCGGCATTATAGCCCCAGACTTCGTGCAGGAGCACATCGCGCGGCACCACCCCTTCGGGCGCGCGGTAGAGGAATTTCAGGATGTTGGTTTCCTTCTCGGTCAGGCGCACCTTGCGATCATTCTCGTCGATCAGCATTTTCTGCGCCGGCTTGAACATGTAGGGGCCGAGCTGGAAGACAGCATTCTCGGATTGTTCATGCTGGCGCATCTGCGCGCGCAGCCGGGCGAGAAGCACCGGCAGTTTGAAGGGCTTGGTGATGTAGTCATTCGCGCCCGAATCCAGC
>SKIM01000197.1 GCA_007116445.1 Natronohydrobacter sp. | reverse complement strand
TTAAATTATTCCACTCACTTTGTTCTCCACACCATTGGTGTTCTCCTTCTTCGTCTTGTCCGCATAGTTGGAGATTTTTAAGGTAGGCTAGTAATTCTCCTGCTTGGTAAATCATATTGGTTGGTGTTACTTATAATTAGAGGAGTTTGAACTGGCGGGTCATCTAGTCGGAACCGAATGATCGCTGTTCTTATCCTCTGTGTATATCATATACGATACGCTATGCTATGTCAAGGGAGTTATCCACAGCTTTCAACTTCTCCTCATATTCCGCTATTTTGGCTTCGTACCAGCGTTTATCTATTTTAAAAACTTGATATTTGGTTTGCTCTAAAGCAAAAAGATCAACTCCTTCTTTTAAAAGATTAACTGCGAACACTTCAGGTCTACCTCTTTGAAACATATTACAACCCACGCACTGAGGACGGCAGTTTTCTTCACTAAAGCGAGTCTTGAGATTGTTTCTGGGTATCCAGTGACCGTTCTGCATCTCTCTGATTGGTTTGACCACTGAACAGGTGTAACACTTTACCATTCCGTCTTTAGCATACTTATGGCGTATATACTTTGAGAAGATTTGGTCTAGTTTCTTTTTAAGTTGTGCTTGGGTTGGTTTTTTCATTTTTGAGGTGCTTCAATCTTTAACAAAACTTTTTTTGCCTCTGAAAGGGGTAAGGCGAGATGTTGGGGTTGAGACAACCTTGCGACCTCCTGAGCCTCTGTCATTTCCTCACGGAGTTTCCTGTCCACTCCAAGACTTCTTATTTCATTCCAATCATCGGAGTCAAGTTTGTGAGATGAGTTCCAACCCATTGTGGCATTGTAGTCCGGGACTATGCGCCTAACATCAGCTCCAATTAAAGCCAAGCCGTTTTTAAAGATTGCCCTCTCTTCAGGAAATTGAAAGATGCGATAAAGTTTGTGAGCTTCCTCCATTGGGATGGAGTGTTCTTGATCCTCTCTAAAACCACATATTGCTTTGATTACCATACGACTGTTTTTTTACTTTTAATCTTCTGGCGTTTTACCGCCGCTTCTAAAGCCGACCATTTATCTCTTAATTGGACTGGTGTGGTGATAGTAGGCATAAACTCCATCCCATTTGTAACCGGGAGCAGTTCTTTAACCACTTTCTCAACCCTTTCAAAACCATGAGTGTTGAGAAGAAAGTCTACCGCCCCTCTTTGGGTTGTGTTTCCGTAATAGGTTTTACAGGTAGGGTTAATGGTTTCAAATAATTTTATAACTTCTGGTATTAGATTAGTATTAGTATTAGTATTAGTATTAGTATTAGAATGCGATATGGTATCTATACCATATCGTTCTAACTGGGGTTTGATGATTTTAACTATATTTTTAGGGATATTTTCCAGTTCAGCAAGTAATCCTGCCACAACCTTCGGTGAACGGTAGTTTTGGTGCTTAATAAAGTTCACTAAGACCACACGACCCTCGATGTAGTAAACCTTTTTAGCCTTCTCAAACCTTGCAAGAATTTCGTCAACCACACGGCTTTCTAAACCAGTAGCACGACTGATAGTTCCTTTGCTTAATTCATAAACCCCTAAAATGTTTGTCATAGGGTTTGTGAGGAGGTATATAAAAAATAACTTTTCGATGGGATCTAACTCACAAAACCATCCATCCTCCCACATTTTTGTATTTATCATCCTTTGCTTTGCCATAATAAATTACAACGAAAAATCGCACCCCCTTTTGGGATGCCCAGTGATAGGCAAAGAGGGTACGATTGCTCGCGATAAAATATTAAATTGCATCACTGTATTACCCATTTCTTTATTATACCAAAAACACCCCGTCAGTCCAACGGGGTGCTGTAGATAATTGTGGATAACTTTTTACAGATGTTTCATCATACAGTAGTAGACAGCATCTATCATCGGCTCTGGCATTGTGTCTCCTTCAAAATCAAGCATCATATCTAACATTCTTTGCCTTCCTAAAGCGTTCTCCATGTGGTTCCAAGTACAATTACAGTAACTGTATGGCGCCTCCTTCATACAAGCTTCAACATACAAATTCTTGTAAACGTCTTCTACTAAATCTTGGTAAACAGACTCCTTAACTTGCGGAGTTGTTACCGGTATCTCTTGTCCTGAGCCACTTGTGATCATTGAGATAGCACCTAACACTGTTAAACCAACTATTATTAGTCCTATTATTTGTTTATTTGTCATTTTTTTTATTTTTACTCCATCTTATATTAGCCAACCCCCTCATCATCTCACTTCTTTCTTCAGGGGTGTGCTTTGCCCAACGGTTTTTAGCACCTTTCTTTCCCATCTCCGAAGGTGTCATTGGTTTAGAATCTTGGTTCATATGTTTCTTTTGGATAATTATCTATTAACTCTTGGGTTGGTGTTGGGTCTGCTAATTTCTCAGCTTGTCGTTGTTCGTCGTTTGGAAATGGATAGGTAGCCCCGAAATTATCGGCAAAAAACTTATCCACGACCATGTGAACCTTATCTATTTGACCTTGTTTTTTTAACTGTGTCGTGCTGTCAATTCTAAACATTATTTTCTGTATTGGTTTCCAAACCACTTCTTTTAAGGCTAACATAGTCGGGATTATTTCAGCTCTCTTTATAGCCATAACAACATCTTGCATTGTATGTCCTTCGTCTTGCAGTTGTTCGGATATTTTATCAAGGTATAAATGTATGGAATTGTTTTGAGAGCCTGTCCTGACTGGTTTTCCTTTCTGCTCCTTCTCCAGTTCGGTGATATACTTGTTAAGCTCGTTGCGTAAGTGCCAAGAGTCGGACTGTGCGATTTGTTTTAGTCTTTGAATGTCCATATTTAGTTTTTAACAGCATTCAACACATCTTCTCCAAAATTCTCTAATATAAAATCTTGAAGTGATGTTTCGTATTCCCCGTACTCCTTTGTTATTTCCTCATCAAGTTTAACCGGATGTATCATTTCCAGCTCGGGGACAAAAACCTTACTCCAAATCTCCGACAGCTCTTTGATGTTTTTGTTCGGAAATATTTTTTTTATTGCTTCTGGCTTATTCATAAGTGTATCCCTTAAACTCCCTCTCTCCGTTGATAATTGTGTATATAGCGACCTTCTTTTTAGGTTGTAAAGACCTGTAAAAGACGCTACTCCGACCTTTGGAGGACTTGAACTCTTGGCGTTCTATAAGCCCATCCTGCGCCAGCTCTCTTAACCTCCTTGAAGCGTTAGAGGCTTTCTTCCCTTCGTCCATTGCTTTTTTTTCGTAAAAACCCCCATTTATCCATTCCCCTGATTTATCAAGGTGGTCTTTAATGCGTGTTTTTAACGATTTCTTTTTCATGGTTTAAAAAGAAATTTCGTCGTCTGCTTCTGCTTGAGAATTAGCGCCCTGCCTTTCAGCTTCATTTTTTATATCTTCATCTTTGTTCACTAACTCACGGTACTCGTCAAAGTCCCAGTTAGGGGTTACAAAGTAATAGATATCAACCTTCTTTCCACCCACAGTATCTTTCTTTTCTCTTGCTATAACTTCTTTACCCACCCACTCTTTAGTGTCCTCTCCTAGTTCATCGTGCAGAATGTTAATAGTGGTCTGATTAAAGTTTGCGTTCTTTTCCTCACCTTCAGATGTTTCAATCTTTACGACAAATTGTTTTCCAAACTGTCCTTCTAGCCAAGTCCCCTCGTCTTTGATCGTAACAGTATCTCCCGGTTTAACATCTACTCCTTTTTTCATGAACTCTCCCTGTGCTTTTATTACTTTTTGAATTTTCATAATTATTTCAATGAGTTAATAATTTTATAAAGACCAAGTGCGTGTTTAAATGCGTCTTGGTTTAACTTCATGTTCTCTGCTAATTTCATATCCATCTGTCCCGTTTTTTTAAGATTGATGACTATATATCCTTGAATATCAGACACCCCCATACTTTCAAGCATTAAGTGATAAGCACCCATTTGAAAGAATGCCTCATTATATATACCTGATGATGTCTTTATGTCCCCTATATACTTTTTGCCGTCCATCTCAAACACAAGATCGACGATTCCCCCAGTCCACATCTCCTCAGACCATAAATGTTTTTCGCTTTCAAGAAACTTAACTTTGTTTTTAATTGCCCACTCTTTAAAAAGTTTAAATACTTTTTGTTGAGTTTCATCTAAGTCAGTGGGTTCTGTTTTGTTCTTTATCCAATCTTCAATTACCTCATGAACTTTTGTACCCCAGTCTCCTGCTTTGTCTCGTTTCTTTCGATGTGCTGATTTAGCTTCTTTCATTAACTCGTCTAGGAACACGTCGTCCACAACATTGTTTCCGTGGTCATCATAGACAAAAACGTTTTCTATGTTTTCCTCTATATAATCAACCGCCATATTAGCAGACCATTGAATAAGTGCGGGTTTAGATATGACTGACAGGACTGTTGTAATACCTATTAAAGGTTTACCTCCTAGCTTGTGAATGTGGTTTTTCTTGTCAAATTCGTACATACTACATCATTACATTGATAAAGTAGTTCCCCCACACTACGGAGGTGAGAAGAGATCCGAGGATGAGTCCTGCGACTCCTCCGATAACCAGACCTCCGATAAACTTCTTTGTTGTTGTTTTC
>SKIM01000274.1 GCA_007116445.1 Natronohydrobacter sp. | reverse complement strand
CTTGGGCACTGGGGGTCAGCTTTCCCATGTTCGACCCCAGCATACTGACCGGATTATGAGCCGGATCAGAAAATATGGTGCGGGTGGAGGGACTTGAACCCCCACGCCTTGCGGCGCCAGAACCTAAATCTGGTGCGTCTGCCAATTTCGCCACACCCGCATCGCCGCGTCGTGTAACACCCGACACGCGCCGAGGCGAGAGGGAAAAATGCAACACTGTCGCACAGTTTGCAAAAAATGCCCCAATCCCGCCGCATTTCTCAGCATTGTTTTCACGAACGCAACAATACCACAGCAGCACCGTTTTACCTCATGGTTACAATTTCATTGCATGCTTCGAAGCAGGAGATTCGAGACATGTTTGCACAGACCATATCCCTTGCCCCGCCTCTATGCCGACCGCGCAAGCGACAGAGCACGCCCCCTCAGGGCTTTGCCGATGATACGCGGATCAGAACCATTGCCGGGCCTCGCCCCGTGGCACGGATCATGGCCGGTGACCTGCTGCTCGATGCACAGGGTCAGATTGTCGAGCTGCGCGGGATTCGCAAGGTTGACGCCCAGGCGGGCGATCTCGTCCTGCTGCATGCCAGCACCGGGCCACACGGATCAGATCAGCCTCGCCCTGACCGGGATCTGATCGTCGGGACTGGCCAGAAACTGGGCCTGCGCGATTGGCGAACTGATCTGATCTTCGCCAAACCCTGTCTGATTGCCTCCCACAAGCTGGTCGATGGGCAGAATGTCCAGTCCGTCAACAAAGTCGGGACGCTTTATCAACTGATCTTCGACACAGATGTCGTGATCATAGCGAACGGACTTGCAGCACTGGTCAAGCAGACGTTGCCTGAACGGCACGACTGACGCAGCAGCGCGGCACGCGTGACCAAGGCGATACAATCCGTTAATGCGTGATCACACTCCGAGGCGTCGCAACACGTCTGGCAGCTTTTCCGGCAGGTCTTCGGCAATCAAACCAGGACCGAAGTCACGCGCGCATTCGACATGCAGGAAAGCCGCCCATCGCGCTGCGTCAAAACTATTGATCCCGCGGGCGCAAAGCCCTGTGAGGAAGCCCGCCAACACATCGCCTGAGCCTGCCGTGGCCAGCCAGGGTGCGGCGCGCGGCCCTGTTGCATCCTGCCCCCAGACACGCCCATCTGGCTGCGCAATCACAGTGTCAGCCCCCTTAAGCAAGACCACCGCCCCAGCCCGCTTCGCGGCCAATGTGACCAGAGCACGGCGCTGCGCGCGGGCTTCGGCATCACCGGAACTGGGCAAATCCGCCGCAAGATCGGGAAAGATACGCGCGAACTCGCCCTCATGCGGGGTCAGGACAGAACCGACAGGCAAGACAGGTATCCCGTCAGGCATCCGAGCCAGCAAGGTCAGCGCATCTGCATCAAGCACCAAAGGCAGCGCTCTGCGCCCGGCCAGTTTGATCAGCGCCTCCAGAAAGCCCGCTTCGCGCGCCCCAAGACCGAAACCCGGCCCCGCACAGACCGCGCTGATGCGGCGATCCTCCAGCATGGCGTACAGCGCCTGCGCGTCACGCACAGGCTGCAACATCACCGCGTCCAGACGGGAAGCATTCTCGACCAGAGCGGCGGGCGGACATCCCAGCGTCACCAGCCCGGCCCCGATCCGCAGGGCTCCGCGCGCAGAAAGCCTTGCGGCCCCACCGCGCCCGACACCGCCCGACAAGACCAACGCGTGGCCATGGTCGAATTTGTGCTGGTCAACATGCTTGCGCAAACCCGCAATCATCGTCTCTTCAAACCCCATGGCGCTGCCCCTCCCAAGGGCCAAGGCCGATATCGACCACCTTGAGCGCACCACAGACCCGCGGCCCAATCCCGCTCAGATGGCCTTGCTTGGGCGCGTGAAATGTCACCGTCAAATCGGAACATACCCCGCCGAGGCTGAAGCTATTCTCATCGATGACGAAGGCGCCCTTATCGGCGTCAAGTCCGCTCGGCACATCGATTGAAACGATCCGGCAATTATTCAGGCACCGGAAGCAATACAAGTGATCAACCTGCAACAAAATCTCTTCGAGCGCGACCAAAGGGCGGGACAGGCCGATGCCGAACAAAGCGTCCACCAGCAAGAACGGTGGCTGTGGCGGGCCGTCTTCCTGCGCAGGCTGGCCAAGCATCTCTGGCATGGAAGAGGCGCGATCCTTGAACCTGCGCAGTTCCGTCTTTGTGGGTTGCAGAAACGAGAGCGCATTAATCGCGCCCAAAGCTTGCCACCGATCATGCATCTGCGCAGCATCTGGCGGCAGACGCGCGCGCAATCCGTAGAAAAACACGTCAACGGACCATCCACGCCGGGCCAATTCACACGCCACAACAAACCCGTCGCCGCCGTTATTGCCCGGTCCGCACAAAATCACGGCACGATGCGGCCTGGCCTGCATATCTGGCCAATGTGCCAAAATCGCCGTGACAACACCCCGTCCCGCGCGCTCCATCAGCTCCAGTCCCGTCACATGACCAGAATCGATTGCAGCGCGCTCGATGGCGCGCATTTGGGCAGATGTCAGTAAATCAGTCACTCCCCAGATCCATCCATTCAATTTCTGCACATATTTTGTGCTACTAGACTATTTTTCATTCATTAACCTCTTTTCAACCACGAGGCAGCACCCAAGCTGACCCTATCAGATTGTCGCCCCAGACTGAAAATGATCTTTCAGGCGTGACCAGTGTTCGAGCTGGTGGATATCCGGGAGCGAGGGCATGAAGAAAATCGAAGCCATCATCAAGCCGTTCAAGCTAGATGAGGTCAAGGAAGCGCTGCAGGACATCGGTGTGCAGGGCCTGTCAGTCATCGAAGTCAAGGGCTTCGGGCGTCAGAAAGGGCATACTGAACTCTATCGTGGCGCGGAATATGTGGTTGATTTTCTACCCAAGGTGAAAATCGAAGTCGTCCTGCCGGATGATCAGGTCGATCAGGCTGTTGAAGCGATTATCGCGGCCGCGCGCACCGACAAGATCGGCGACGGCAAGATTTTCGTCTCTCCCGTCGAACAGGCCATCCGGATCCGCACAGGTGAAAGCGGTGATGACGCGCTCTGAGCGTCGCATTTTTTCAGCAGGCGCAACGGCCTGCCACAACCTCCAAAGAAAAAGGAAACTGACATGAGTGCAGCCGACATTCTCAAGATGATGAGCGATGAAGATGTCGCCTATCTCGACATTCGCTTCGTCGATCCCCGTGGCCGCATGCTGCATGTGACTGTGGTCAATGATCTGGTCGATGAGGACTTTCTTGAGGAAGGCTTCATGTTCGACGGCTCTTCGGTGCCCGGCTGGAAAGGCATCGAAGCCTCTGATATGAAACTTGTTTTCGATCTGGACTCAGTCTATATCGATCCATTTTACGCTGAGAAGACCGCCGCGATCCACGCTTCGATCGTCGAGCCTGACACAGGCGAGGCCTATTCCCGTGACCCGCGTGGCACCGCAGAGAAAGCCGAAGCCTATCTGAAATCGACCGGCATCGGCGACACGGCTTATTTCGGGCCGGAAGCGGAATTCTTCGTTTTCGACAGCGTGAAATACAGTGACAAGATCAACAAGGTCAGCTTCGAGGTCGATGCGGAAGAGGCCGCGTGGAACACGGATACGACCTATGAACATGGCAATGCCGGCCATCGCCCTGGCGTGAAGGGTCACTATTTCGCCATGAACCCGATTGACGCCAATCAGGACATGCGCTCGGAAATGCTCACGACCATGAAGGAAATGGGCATGAAAGTGGACAAGCACCACACAGAGGTGGCGTCCGCGCAACATGAGCTTGGCCTGATCTTCAATTCGCTGACCAAACAGGCGGACGAGATCATCAAGTACAAATATGTCGTGCGCAACGTGGCCGATGCTTACGGCAAGACCGCAACCTTCATGCCCAAGCCTGTGAAAGGCGACAACGGCACCGGGATGCATGTCAACATGTCGATCTGGAAAGATGGCAAGCCTCTGTTCGCAGGCGACAAATATGCTGATCTGAGCCAGGAAGCTCTCTATTTCATCGGCGGCATCCTGAAGCATGCCAAGTCGCTGAATGCGTTTACCAACCCCTCGACCAACAGCTACAAGCGCCTGATCCCAGGCTTCGAGGCTCCGGTTCTGCGCGCCTATTCGGCTTCCAACCGTTCAGGCTGTATCCGTATCCCGTTCTCGGAAAGCCCCAAGGCCAAGCGCGTCGAGGCGCGTTTCCCCGATCCGACCGCCAACCCCTATCTGGCTTTCGCGGCCCTGCTGATGGCGGGTCTTGACGGGATCAAGAACAAGATCGATCCGGGCCCGTCTTCGGACAAGGACCTCTACGATCTGCCCCCGGAAGAGCTGGAAGGCATCCCGACTGTCTGCGCATCGCTGCGCGAGGCGTTGGAGACACTGGCCGCCGATCACGACTTCCTGCTTGCAGGTGACGTGTTCACCAAGGATCAGATCATGGCTTATATCGATCTGAAATGGGAAGAGGTCTATGCTTATGAGCACACCCCGCACCCGATCGAATACGCAATGTATTACAGCATCTGAGCCTGTCTCACAGATAAAGAAGGCCCCCGCATCATGCGGGGGCCTTTGGCTTGAGGG
>SKIM01000052.1 GCA_007116445.1 Natronohydrobacter sp. | reverse complement strand
CTGCGCCTGTATGTGTTGCGCTGTGGGGGCGCAGCCGTCAAGGGGCGCGCGTGGTCATGCGCGGCCAACCGCTTCCGCAAGCGCCAGTCGCAGCGCGGCTTCGGGGCTGTGATCCGCCCAGGCAACCAGTTGAAACGCCGGATAAAACCGTTCCGCCGCTGTGATGGCCGCGCGGATCATCCGTTCGATCTGGTCAATCCCGGCGGGCTGATCCTCGCTTAGAAGAAGGCCATAGCGCCAGACCATCAGCCGCTGGCTGTCCCAGAAACTGAAAGCGCCTGACCAGACCATGTCATTGGCGCGGCTGAGGGTTTCATAAAGCGCCGCCATCGCCCCGTCCGGCGGGTCCATTTCGAAGGTGCAGACCAGACGCAGCATGTTGTCATAGGGATCGAGCGCCAGCGTGACGGAATAGGTGCGCCATTGCCCTTCGACCGCCATCGCGATCTGGTCTTCATTCATCCGGTCGAAATCCCAGGCGTGATGCTCGGCCAATGTCTCGACCATATCAATCGGGTGCAGGCTTTCGGAGGAAAGATAGAACTCGGCTGCTGACATATCCGCCTCTTTGCGTTGGCCATGCCCTGATCCCCAAGACACAGAGTGTGATCGCAATTGTTGCGCGCCTTCTGGTGGTCGCTTACAAGATATGGTGTGGTCAAACAATGCATCTGTAAAGAGATAATTTACAGATCGGCCAGAAAGCTGGGGATAACTGTGCGTTGCCAGAGATATCTGCAGGAAACCGGAAGACGCCGGGTGTTGGTGGAAGAAGGCGGATTGGGTCGTTTAATCAGAGGGTTGGACGGGTATGGCGCAGGGGGTGAGGGGTTTGGAAAAGTTGCATGAAAATGGCTTTCAAGCGTTCTGGGGGCGCTGGAGGGGCTGTACGAAGCGGGCGGTTAAATGGCGTTAAAGCCCTTGTTTACAGGCGGTTCACGCAAGATAGGGCAGCAAAGGTGACATATTGGAACATGCAACCGATTTTCGGTGAAAACCGGCGGCAGCGTCAGTAGTCGATGTTGATGACCTGTATCCTGCAGCTTGGTGGGAAGATCATTGCCGATGCGCGGGTCTCGACCGTGCCCCCAAGCAGGTTGCTTGCTCGGAAGGTCATCACTCTCGCGCGACGGTCGGAGCCTTCTTGTCCTCCGAGCACCGTTCTAACATGCCTGAAGCTGCTCGGATTGTGCAGCGTATCGCGCACCGCAGCGACAAGATCGGAATGAGACCCGTTCAGAGAAGAAAAGCAATCAGAGATTGAAGAGCGGCGCTCATCTTTGACGGTGCAGGCAGACATAAGCACTATCAGCAGGCCGAACGCTCCAAGGGCTACAAAGACTGGCCAAGACCGGTTTGACTTTCTCCTGATCCATAACGCGCCCTCAAGCCCAATGATGCCCTGACCAGACCACGCGGCCCAGGCAGGTGAGGCGCGCGGCTTCGTGCCTGGTGCGCAGCTCGGGAGGATGGGCGGGGTTGTCGGAGGACAGGACAAGCGCGCGACCGGGGTCGAGGAGGATGCGCCTGATGCGCAGGCCGCCATCAAGATCGATCAGGGCCATGACGCAGTTGTGTTCCCAGGTGTTGCGGTCCTGGTCGATCAGGGCGAGATCGCCGGGTTGCAGATCGGGGGCCATGCTGTCGCCGGTGACCGTGATCAGCATGGCGCGGTCGGGCTTGACGTCGATCCTGCGCAGCCTGTCGCGGCGGAAGGCGAGCTTGCCAACGATCTCGGGCGTGTCGTCATTGAGCGCGCCCCCGCCCGCGCTGGCTTCGACCGCAAGGCGCGGAATCGCCGCGAAGTCATCGCCCTCGATCTCGAGGACAGGCGGCTGGGGGTCCGATGAACGCCGAGGGCCGAAGTAAAGCTCAAGATCGAGGACCTCGAATAGCTTTTCTAGTGCAGGTAAGTTGTAACGCTTCTCACCCTTACGCTCCATACGCAGATTTTTGATGAGAGAAGGATGCCCGACGGCAAGCTTGGAAGCTGCAGCGTCTGAAATACCCTTTGCTTTAAGAGCTTTGTCTATGGTTTCGGGAATCGGGTCCATCAGCGAAAGTTAGCTTGTAGCGGCTTAGCGTGACGGGCCGGTAGTGGCCAACTGCTGGCATGACACAGACCAGTTCCCTGATTACCCTCGCCGAGACGCTCGCTGCCCATCAGGGCGTGACGCATTACGCGATCTCGATGCGTGTTCCGAAGAAGGGCGATTTCTTCAAGAAGCTGTCGGCGGGCGGTGATTGCCGCACGGCAACGGCTACGCGCGTCCTGAAGTGGTTCCATGAGAACTGGCCTGCCGATCTCGAATGGCCACGCCATATCCCCCGCCCGACGAAGGAGGCTGCGTGATGGCGCGCTACCGGCTGAAACCGCTGCCGCCGAAGGCGCGGCAGGCATTAAGTGCGCTTGTCGCGCAGGCCGTTGCCCAGAATTGGGGCTCGGATGAAGTGCGGGCACGGACGCGTGACATTCTTGCGCAGCACAAGCTTGTGGTGCGTGTGCAACGTCGCGCCAAAGACGCGCTGCGCGCAGGAGGTGTATGATGCCGCGCAGAGCCCCTGTGCTGGGATATCCGTCGCGTTCTGCGGCCTGTGTGTTGCTGCGGGCGGAGGGTCTGAGCAATATCGAGATCCTGGCGCGGTTCGCAGAGGCCGGTGAGGCGATCACGTCGCAGCAAATCAGCACGCTTGTTCATGATCAGCGGCTGCGCGGGTCGAGCCGCCGCCTGCCGGAGATCGTTATCGCGCGGCTCGCGCCTTCCGCGCAGGCCCGCGGTGTCAGCGCTGTGGAACTTGCCGAGGAGCTGCTGGCGGTGATCGCGCGCGATGACATGGTTGATGCCGTTCTGGATGACCAGACGGCGCCGAGTAATCACAAGGAGGTTTGAGAATGCTGGATCATTCAGGGTTTGAGCGTCCCGAGCTGGGCAAATCCGGGAGCCCGGTCAGTGTGGGTGTAATGGCGCGCCATCTGGCCCAGATGGCCGGGGACCGCGCCCATCTCGACGCGTTTATTGCGCATCTGGGGGAGCGTGCGATTGCACTGCACGCACAGCGCCTCGAGAGCAGCCCGAAGCGCGGGGTGCGGTCATGAAGGGTGCATGGACAGATGAGGGGCTCGGGCATGATGCCGAGGGTCAGGGGCGCAGCGCGCGGGATCTGGCCGGGAATGACCAGGCGGTGTTCCGGTTTGCGGAGCTTGTGGCGCTTTTCTTTGTTGCGCTTGTGGCCGTGGGGGTGAGCTACTGGCTGGTCACTTCGCTTTATCAGATCATTTTGGCATGAGCGCATGAGTAATGTCATTTCTACCCTTTCACCCGAAGAGCGGTTCGGGCGGGTGCGCGAGACGGTTTCGCATCTGCGCCGCGACATGTGCCGGGGCCACTCGTGAAGGCGCTGTGCGTGCGCGCAGGCTTGGAAGAGAACCGCATTGATGTCAGCGGTCTCTGGGGTGCGGTTGAGGGTTATGTGATCGCCGCGCTGGAAAGCCCGCGCGCCACGCTGACGACACTTGCACGCCATTTCGGATTCGACGCGGTCGAGACCGAAGGTGTGATCGCTTTCCGAATGCGCGGCGGCCCGCCTGCAATGTTGCTGGAGCCGGGTGAACTGGTCCGGTCTGCGGAAGGATCGGGAGACGCTTTTGAGCTGACCCGCGCGCAGGAGACCGAATTGCCGCAAATCCTCAAATGGAGCGTTCCACGCGCAGATGAGGATTACGACGCGATCATGGTCGAGGCGCGCCGGATTACTGTCGACACTGCAAGAATTCAGGCAGAGGTCTTGCCGATTGTTGTCTCGCCCGAGGAGGCCGAAAGACGCTGTCGCCGCGCTCTTCTTGAGGTCTGGACCGCCCGCGAAACTGCGGCCTTCAGTTTGCCGCCCTCCAAGCTGGCACTGGACGCGACCGATGCAATTGCCCTGTCGCATGACGGCCGCCTGACCGATTACCGGCTCACAAGTGTCGGTGACGCTTTTGCCCGTCCCGTGGAAGCGGTTCGTCAGGATCGCGATGTCTACGACCTGCCGCCCGGTGCGGCACGCCCAGCACGGCTTCAGCGCCCCACGGTTTTCGGGGCGGGCACTCTTGTCTTCCTCGATCTGCCGCAGCTTGTCGACGGTCAGTCATCACATCGCCCTCTGGTCGCCGCCACAGCAACCCCGAAGGCCGTGGCCTTGTACCGTTCGCGCCTGTTCATCCGCGTCTCGCGCGCCAGGCCGATGGTGGGTTGGTCCTGTCCTGGACACGGCAGGATCGCGACTTGATGGCATCGGCCTTTGATCTGCCCGAAATCCCGATGTCAGAGGCCGAGCTGCGCTTCCGGGTCCAGATCCTTCAGGGCAGCGTCGTCCTGCGTGAGATCGAGACTGGCGCGGTGAGCATCGTTTACCCGGTCGCCGACCAGATTGCCGATTTCGGCACAGATGTGAGCAGCTTCACATGCCGTATTGCGCAACTCGGAGCGCGCGGCTGGGGAGCCGCTCTTGAGAGAGATCACCGTCAGGAGGACCATATCATGGCCGAAACCGCGCGGCTGGAGCTGCCATTAATCCTTGCATCGCAGGCACGGAAACACGTCACTCACAACGAAGCGCTCGCGAAGCTTGATGCGCTCGTGCAGCTCACTGTGCACGGTTTCGACGCGCAGACCCCGCCTGTTTCGGCTGTTGACGGAGAGGTCTGGGCGCTTGGTGCGGCGCCTTCGGGCGACTGGGCAGGTCAGGCCGGGATGCTCGCCGCGCGCATTGCCGGGGGTTGGGAAATCATCACTCCCGCTCCTGGTTGGCGCGCGGCGATAGGATGGGATGTGCGCGTCTTCGATGGCTCGGTATGGCGCGCGATCCCACTCGCAACCGGCGGCTTCGACAGAGCTACATTCGCGCAGGTGCTCACTGAAGAAGTGGCGGTTGCGAGCGGCTCCTCCGTTCAGACCAGTATCGTGATCCCGAATCGCGCGAAGGTGTTGGCCGTCTCGATTCGCGTCTCGGCAGCGATATCGGGCGCTGCGAGCTTCGACTGCGGCATTGCTGGCGACACGGCCAAGTTCGGCGGCTTCCTTGGAACGGATCTCGGGTCAAGCAATATCGGTGTCATCGGGTCCGAGGCGTTTTACGCGGATACGCCGGTCGTTCTGACTGCAAATGGCCTGCCATTCTCGGGTGGCTCTGTCCGGGTGGCACTCCATCTCCTGACCTCCGTTGCACCGGTCTGAACATGAAAAATGTGATGCGTCTCCATTCCCAAGGCAAGCTCAGTAAGCAGCAGTTTGAAACCGCGCGCGCGCTCTACACGGGCAAGGCACATTTCCGATTGCCGCCGCGGCTACAACGAATCTTGCTCGAAGCGGTTACTCACGAGGTCCCGCTGGAGCAGATGGAGCGCGAATGCGGGTGGCCAGCGCGCTCGGCGAAAGCGACCCTCTCGGAAATCCTGCTTGCTTGTGAAGATATAGGATGTCCCAGTGCCCCGGTGACGCGTGGTCATGACGACATAGAGGTGTCGAGTTACATATATGATGACTTGGGGACTGAAACCGCTACGTTAGCCGATCGCTACGACCTGTCGCGGCAAGAACCGATGTTGAGGCCATGCTCGAGAAGAGGATCGGACAAGTGGTCACATACGAAACACTTGTTCGGGTCCTTTATGCAGACGGACGCGAACCGCACGACGCCAAGGCCACAATGAAGGTTACGCTCTGCAAGCTGCGCAAGAAACTCTCACGACACGGCATTAAAATTATCTGCGTCTATGGCATGGGCTTGAAAATGCTGCATGAGACACGGTCCAAAGCGCCAAGTTAAAACAGCGTTTCAATCGGTCCCTATTGCAGCACGGTCAACCTTTAACAGTTTTCGTCCTGCTGCAAATATCTCTGTCAAGCTGCAATAACTGCGCCGCTGGTGTGGATGACTGCACCTGCCAGCCGGGTGCTGATCGCTGCGCCGAAAGTTACCTTGTCTTAACCCCGATTTGCTATCCAATGACCGAATGACCCGGCCGCCAAAGGCGGGGCACAAAAGGAAGGGGCGAGGCATGTCGGCAGGGGCATCGAGCTGGCCTGAATGTTCCGTGGAAAGGCGTTGCGAGTCGCGCTCCTCGGGTGATGACGGCATTTTGCTTGCGGGCTCGGGGAGGTCGCGTCTGGCCGCATGCGCAAACGTCACTGCGCGAGACAGGCAGGGATGAAGGTTTTGCACTATAATTGGGTCGATCCTGAAGATCCTGCCGCACGCGGGGGCGGCATACGCGTTTATCTCCAGGCGCTTGTGGCAGCTCAGCGCGAACGGCGCGGATGGGATGTGACCACCCTTGCGTCAGGGCTCGCGCATGATCTGTGCGCGCGTCCACCGCGCTGGCGTGAATGTCGTCCGGGGCATTACGAGATCGTGAATTCGGCAAGCCTTGCACCTTCGCAGGCGGATTTCGCGACACCTGCCCAAGTCGCTGACCCTGCGACCGAAAGCGCGTTTGCCGATTTCCTCGAAAGGACCGGCCCCTATGATGTCATCCATTTCCACAGTCTCGAAGGGTTGCCCGCGCAGTGCCTGAGCCTGACGCGCGGGGCGCGCTGCATCCTCAGTCTGCACAATTACCACCCATTTTGTCCGCAAGTGAATCTCTGGCACAGGGAAACAGCACATTGTGTGGATTTCGATGGGGGCAAAGCCTGTGCGCAATGCCTGCCAGTGCCGCCCAATCCGGCTGCTATACGGCTTGTCTATCGGATTGAAACTGTTCTGGCGCGCATAGGCATGGGGCCGGGACGTGCCATCTATCGCAAATTCTGGCATCCGCTGATGCAAGGGGCATGGCGGCTGCGCAAGCGCCTGCGTGTCAGACCCGCAGTCGCCGAGCCGCGCGCCCGACCTGTGCCGCCACTGATCATGCGCCGCAGCGCAATGGTCGGGCTGATCAACGCGCATTGCGACATTGTGCTCGCAGTGTCAGAGCGCACGCGTCAGATCGCACTGGGCTTCGGCCTGCACGAGGTGACGACCTGTTACATCGGCACGGCACATGCCGCGCATTGGGTGAAAACCGCGCCGCGCGTCCCGCCTGCGCGCATCAGCCCGCTCCAACCCCTGCGGCTGATCTATCTTGGGTATATGCGCGCGGATAAGGGGTTTGGCTTTCTGCTCGATGTGCTCATGGCGCTGCCGCGCGAAGTTGCGGGCTGTCTGCATCTGACAGTGGCCGCGCGGCGGGGCGAGGCGCCGATGATGGCGCGGCTCAAGGCGCTGGAGGCGCATCTTGCCGGGCTCGAGTGGCGGGATGGCTACCGGCGTGATCAGCTCGACAGGGTGTTGTCGGATGTCCATTTCGGAATCGTGCCGCCGCTATGGGAAGACAACCTGCCACAGGTCGCGCTCGAGATGCACGCGCGCCATATTCCGCTTGTGACGTCGGACCGGGGCGGTGCGCAGGAGCTGGGCGGCAGCCCGGCCTTGCGGTTTCGCGCCGGGGACCGGCAGGATTTTGCCCGGCTGATCGCGCGGCTGGTCGCAGGCGAGATCAGGATGGAGGACTACTGGAGGCAGGCGCGCATACCGCGCAGCATCGCGCAACATGCAGATGAGCTGGCGCAGATCTATGAAAGGCCGAGATGAAAGCCCTGATCCATATCGGAATCCCGAAATCCGGCACCTCGTCCATTCAGGCGTTTCTGGCCTTGAATCGCGGGGCGCTGGCCGCGCAGGGCATGCTCTATGCGCGGTTCAATCCGATCCATGGCAGCCAGTTCGAACTGCCGGTCACCGCGCTGGAGGCCTGCGGCGACACGGTCGGGCCAGAGCTGGAACGTCGTCGTCTGGGCTTTGCCAGCCGCGCGGATCAAAGCGCCTATGTTGGGCGCTACCGCGACTTTCTGGACAGGCGCCTGCAGACGGCCACGCAGTCGCTCTTCATCGCGTCCAGCGAGCATATTCATGCCTGGCTTGACACAGCGGAACGGGTCGCCGCCCTCGATGCGTTCCTGCGCCAGCGGTTTGCCGAGGTGCAGTATCTGGTCTATCTGCGCCCGCAGGATGAATTGATTGCCTCAAGCTACTCTGAGGCCGTGCGCCGGGGCGCGAGCTATGATTTTCAGACCCATCTGACAAAATACAACCGGCTCAATCACTGGGCACGGCTGAAGCCTTGGCGCGCAGTGGTGGGGCGCGGGCGCTTGCATGTGCGGCTGACCTGCCGTGATGCGCTCATGGGCGGAACGCTGCTGACGGATTTCTGCGCTGTCGCCGGAATTGATGCGACAGGGTTGCGCCAGCCGCGGCGGGTCAATGCGTCACTGAGCAAGGGGGAAATCGCCCTGCGACGGGTTCTGAACCGTCATTTGCCTGTCTTGGGCGGGGATGGCCGGCTGCACCCGCTCTATCGTTTGGCGCTTGTGGGGTTGCGACCGCTTGCAGCGTTGAAGCCCGGAAAGCTCCGGTTGTCACCGATGGAACGCGCCGCGATTCTGGCCGAGTATCAGGTCGGCAATGAGAAACTCCGCAAACGCTTTTTTGCGGATCGGGATGCGCTGTTCTGACGGGCGTTACTCCGGCGTGCCGAATTGCCCCAGCGCAATGCGCAGGATCGGCCCGATCGAGGGCAGGGCGGGCGGCACTGGCAGGCCTGCGCGGTGGCGTGTCAGCCCGGCTTGCAGGGCGCAGGCCAGACGACGCAGGCGTGTGGGGCGCTGCGCCATCTGCGCTTGCGCGAGATGGGCGAAGATCGCCGCGCGGCTCTGAGGGGGCAGTGGCCTGAGAGCCTCGCTTGTCACAAGCGCGTCGGCCATCGCCCTGAGCGCATGCTCGGGGCGCGGGCCAAGCCGCAGGCAGGCAGCAGGCGCATGGTTGCATGCAGGATCGAGAAGCGCTGCGAGCGCGGCGGCGGCGACCGGGTCGGGCAGGGCGGTGATGCTGGCAGCAGACAGGCTGTCGCGGCCGGTTTGATGCAGGATCAGCATGGCGGGGTCATGGGCCATGACGCCATTGGCATACTGCGCTGCGGTGAGCACAGCGCGCGCGCCGCGTGCCCCCTCGAGCGCAGATGCCGCCCAGTCGGGATGCGGGCAATCGCCCGCGCGCAGCACGGCGGTCCATGCCGCGTCGCGCTGCGGGGCGAGCAGATGCGCGCTTAGACAGGTGCCCGGATCCATGATCTGGCTGATTTTCCAGACAGGCAGGTTCTGCGCTGCAAGCGCCTGCAGGGTTGGGGCTGGATCGCGGCCCGGCGGACAGATCACGCGCACATGGAGCCGCATCTGCGGATCGAGCATCGGGGCAGGGCTGGGCGCGATATCCCCAGCGCCTGCACGGTCCCAACAGAGCCCTTCGCGCGTCAGCACCTGCGCCGCTTGGTTCGTGAATTCTGCCCGCAGCGCTCTGTCGGAGACAGGGGCAAGGCGTTCATGGATCACGCGCGTTGCCAAATGTGACAGCCCGGCGGTCGCGTGGTGGAACCCGCCCGCGCGCGCAATCGCGGCCACCTCTGACAGCCGGTCGAGTTGCTGGAACATGCCGCGATCTGCACGATCTGTGATCTGACCGGCGCGGCCGCGATGGTAGAGGTAAAGCGGCTGCGGCAGGTAGCGGATGCGGCGGGCCTTTGCGGCGAGGGTCCAGAAAAACGGGTGGTCCTCGAACAGCGCGCCGGGGATGAAGCGGGTCTCGCCGATCAGATCTCGCCGATAGAGCTTGTTCCACGCGGAAGGAAAGAGCCGCGCGACCTCGCGCGCGTCCTCCAGCGCGATCCAGCGCTCGGCCCCTTTGATGTCGGGCGCACCGTGGATCGCGGAATGCGGATATTTGCCACCATCGGGCCAGACCAGCTGCACAGCGCAGGCGCTCCACTCCGCGCCGCTCTGGGTCAGGGCGCGGTGATGTGCGGCCAGAAAATCCGGCGCGAACGCGTCATCGCCGTCCAGGAAGGCGATCATCGCGCCGCGCGCCGCGTCCAGCCCGGTATTGCGCGCGATACTCAGCCCTTGCTGCGGGGTCGTGATCAGCCGAAAGCGCGGATCCGTGCCGAAAGCGCGCCGCGCAACCTCGGCAGTGCCGTCGCCTGATCCATCATCGATCACCAGCGCCTCAAAATCGACGAAGCTCTGGGCCTGCAGGGACGCAATCGCGACACCGACATGGGCCGCGAGATCGCGACAGGGCAGGATAACGCTGATCGCAGGGGCGGGCATGTTCAGCTCACCCCCCGCGCGGGTGCATCAGATCTGCTTTTCGGGCATATGCACGACCAGCCCGTCCAGCGCATCCGTGACCTTGAGCTGGCAGGTCAGGCGCGAGCGGGCAGGGTCTGGCTGATAGGCGAAATCGAGCATGTCCTCTTCCATCGCGTCCTTGGCGGGCAGCTTGTCCGTCCATTCGGGCGCGACATAGACATGGCAGGTCGAACAGGCACAGGCCCCGCCGCAATCGGCTTCGATGCCGGGAATGCCATTGTCGCGTGCGCCTTCCATCACGGTCAGCCCAGAGGCAACTTCGACAACATGCTCGGTCCCGTTGAATTCGACATAGGTGATCTTGGCCATGAAACCCTCTCTGATACTGCCTGCGGCATTGGAGATAAGGCAGGGCGCGCGGATTGACCAGCCGTAATTCGGCCCGGAAAGCATCTCTGATCTGTCATTGATCTGTCCAGTTTCTGCCCGAATCGGGGAGCATTGTTGAAACATGATGAACAAATCTCAAACTCGATACAGGCAAATCATGGCACGTTCGGCGAAATCCAGAACTCTGCAGGTCGGTGCGCTCGCGCTGGCATTGCTGATCATGGCTCCGGTCGCGTCCGCCGAGAGCGTATCGGTGACCCGTGCGCGGGTTGATATTGTCAGCATTCCGATGCCGACTGGGGCCGCGCGGGCATGCTGGGCGCGGTACTCGACCGCAGGCGGGCAGCCGCGCAATGGCAAGATTGAAGAAGTGGCCTTTCGCGTGCCATGCCCCGAACAGATGGGCGAAAGCTTCATCCGCACGCTTCAGCGGGCCTTGCACGCGCGGGGATTCTTCGACGGGGACGTGACAGGCCGCGCTGATCCCCGGACCCGCGAAGCTGTGCAGGCATTTCAGCGCGCCAATGGATTCAACAGTCCGATCCTGACGCTGGAAACGGCGCAACGGCTTGGCCTTGTTCCGATCGAAGTCAGCCGAAACTGATCCGACCCTGATTCGCATGAGAACGCGCGCCTGAGATGGCGCGCGTTCGGCGTGTTGGACGGAAATGTTGTGGGGCTACAGGCCAAGCGCCACGAATCGTGGCTCACCGTCACGGCGCAGAAGCACGAGCAGGGACCGACGCCCGGCGTCGCGCGCTTCATCGGCGCGTTCTTGCAGATCAGCGACAGTTCGCACTTCCTGCTGATTGGCCTCGGTGATTACATCGCCGGCCATGATCCCGCGCTCTGCCGCGTCACTGTCTTCTTCCACGCTGCGCACGACCAGCCCGTTAGTCGAGTGCGGCAGATCCAGCTCCTGCCGGATCGTATTGGTCAGCTCCTGCAACTCCATCCCTAGGAAAGTGGACGGCGCGGCTGGCTCTGGTGCGGGTTGGCCGGGGATTGAAAGCCCGGCGGCCTCCGCCAGTTCACGCTGGCCCAGCGTGACGCTGAGCGTCAGCTCTTCGCCACCGCGATAGACGACGACCTCGACATCGCGCCCGACGCCTGCATCGCTGACACGGCGCACGAGCATCCTTGTGTCGCGCACAGAGCCGCCGTCAAAGCGCAGGATCACATCGCCGGCCTGGATGCCTGCATCGCGGGACGGGCCTTCCATCACATCGGTGATCATCGCCCCCTCGGCGCGGTCAAGCCCGATGGCTTCGGCCATGTCTTCGGTCAGATCTTGGATCCGCACGCCCAGCCAGCCGCGCCGGGTCGAGCCGAATTCCTTCAGCTGCGCCACGACATTTGTCGCGACTGTCGAGGACATTGCGAAACCGATCCCGATCGAGCCGCCTGTGGGCGACAGAATGGCCGTATTCACCCCGATCACCTCTCCGTCCATGTTGAACAGCGGACCGCCCGAATTGCCGCGGTTGATGGCCGCGTCGGTCTGGATATAGTCGTCGAAATTGCCCTGAAGCGCGCGGCCACGCGCCGAGATGATGCCCGCGCTGACCGAGAAGCCCTGACCCAACGGGTTGCCGACGGCGATCACCCAGTCGCCGACACGGGCTTCTTCTGCATCCCCCCACGGCACATGCGGCAGGGGCGAGGAATAGTCGACCTTCAGCAGTGCGATATCTGTCGCAGGGTCAGTGCCAATCAGCTCGGCTTCAAGCTCCAGCCCCGAGAAGAACTCGATGCGGATCTCATCCGCGCCTTCGATGACGTGGTTATTCGTCACGATGAACCCGTCCTCGGAGATCACGAAACCCGATCCGAGGGCTTGATTGCGGCGCGGGCGGTTGGGGCGCTGACCTTGTGGCCCCTCAAAGAAATCCCGGAAGAAATCTTCAAAAGGTGAGCCTTCGGGCAAACGCGGGCCGCTATCGAGCCGCGCGGCGACAGTCGTGGTCGTGGTGATATTCACCACGGCAGGACTGACCCGCTCAGCCAGATCGGCGAAGCTCTCGGGCCTGGCAGGTTGCGCAGCCGCGGCGGTCATCTGTGTCAGCACCAATGTCAGTGACAGGGCCAGAAACAGGACCATCCGCTGCGCACTCCAACGGGAGGGTCGCATGGAAATGACATGAAACATGGTCGAAAACTCCTGTGTGATGTATGCGCGGCATCACCAGCCGCGAGTTCTGAGATCAATCTAAGGTCAGAAACGGCGAACGCAATTTTTGTCACAGAGTTTCAACGAGACGTGAAACCCCGTCAAGCGCGGTTCCGTTCACAGCCGCCGCGCGACCGTTATGACCACCAGCCCGGCGATGATCGCGAGAATTCCGATCATCCGCCGCGCGTCGAAGGGCAAGTCGGCCAGCGCACGCAACAGCTCGTCCAGACGACGAGGGGCCAGTGCGAACACCAGCCCCTCGAAGATCAAGACCAGCCCAAGGGCCAGTATGACCGTTTGCAACGTCATGCGCGCATCGCGTCAGTTGCCGATGATCGCTTCGAGCTCGCGCACGGCGTCCGGCTCGCTGGGATCAGCTTCCGGCGCGCGGCGTTGGATCGTGTCAGGATCCTCGGCCACGCGCTCGGCGGCGTCGCGAGCTTCATCAAGAATCCCCTGATTGATCCCTGCCGAGCGCAGGAAGGTGAAGAACTCGCTATCCGGGCGCAGAACCATGGCGGCATTCTCGCCACGAAGCGCACGCTCATAGCTTTGCAAAGAGCGTGTGAAGGCGAAGAATTCCGGATCGAGGTTGAACGCTTCGGCATAGACGCGGTTGCGCTCGGCATCGGCTTCACCGCGAATGATTTCCGCTTCCCGGCGCGATGCCGAGACCAGTTCTACCACGGTCCGGTCAGCCAGAGCGCGGACGCGCTGTGCAGCTTCATTTCCGCGCGCACGCTCGTCAGCAGCTTCACGTTCGCGCTCGGCGCGCATCCGGGCGAAAGTCGCCTCCAGGTTCTCGCGCGGCAGGTCGGTCCGCGTCAAGCGCACGTCAACCACGTCAATGCCGATGGCGAGCGCCCGCTGGCGGGCCTGTGCACGGATGAGGTTCATCAGCGAGGTGCGTTCTTCCGACAGCACAGCGGACGAGGGCACCGAACCGAGCACTTCGCGGATCGCAGCGTTCAGGATGCTTTCCATACGACGCTGTGCGCCAGCAATGCCCTCTTGGCCCACGGCCTCGCGGAATTGACGGGCATCGGCGATACGCCAGCGCAGGAAGGCGTCGACTTCAAGCCGACGGTCATCCAGGGGGGTGACTTCCAGTGGACGCGTCTGCAGCCCTAGGATACGCGAATCGTACCGCACGACTTCCTGAATGAAGGGCAGTTTGAAATTCAGACCGGGCGTGTTGATTTCCTGACGCACCTGACCAAATTGCAGCACCAGCACACGTTCGCGCTCATCGACCACGAAAAGACTGGAGAAGATCACGACCGCGGCCACGACGGCGGCGGGTAAAAGAAGTCCTGCTTTTTTCATCAGTTTGGTCCTCGCTGGCGGGTCAGCTGGTCAAGCGGCAGGAAGGGCAGGACGCCCGAACCACTGCTGCCGTCGCCGGTTGCGGTCACATTGTCCAGAATGGTGAGGTTCATGTCGCCCAACACAATTTCCATCGTTTCGAGATACATGCGTTTGCGGGTCACTTCGGGGGCGTTGATGTATTCCGAATAGACCGAGACGAAGCGCGCCGCTTCCCCTTCAGCGTTATTGACGACCTCTGCGCGATAGGCTTCAGCCTCTTCCTGCAGCTGCGCGGCCTGACCGCGGGCCTGTGCCAGAACGCGGTTGGCATAGGCATCTGCCTCGCGCTCAAGGCGGTCACGTTCCTGACGCGCCGTCTGCACGTCACGGAACGCACTGATCACCTGCTCGGGCGGGTCGGCCTTGTCGAAGTTCACCCGGATCACGTTGATCCCGGATTCGTAGCTGTCGAGCACTTCCTGCACAGCCTGTTCCAGATCGGCGGCAATCGCGCCACGATCCCGGTTCAGAATGGGCGACAGCTCGGTGCGCGCGATGATGTCACGCATCGCCGACTCCGATGCGGCGCGCACAGTTTCGCGCGGATCTGCCAGATTGAAGAGGAACCGCGCCGGATCTGCGACGTTCCATACCAGCTGGAACTCGATATCCACAACGGCTTCGTCGCGGGTCAGCATCAGGCCAGTGTCGATCGCGGTGCGACCCGTGCCAACTTCGGTCGTGCGTTCGCTGGTGGTCGGCACGATTTCGTGACTGATGATGGGCCAGGGCGCCAGCCGCAGGCCGGGCTGGCCGATGCGGTAATATTCGCCGAAAAGCAGCTCGACGGAGCGTTCGTTCTCCTCGACCCGGTAGAGCGAGGCCACCAGCCACATCACGGCGAGGGCGACCATGCCGATCAGCACACCGCGTTTCGAGAAGCCGGGGCCGCCAGTGCCGCCGCCATTCGCACCGCCACGACCGCCGCCTCCCATCAGGACGCGGAGCTGTTCCTGCCCCTTTTTCACGATCTCATCAATCTCGGGGATCTGAGGCTGATCGCCGCGGTTGCCGCCGCCGCTGCCCCGGTTTCCGCCACCACGGTTGCCGCCGCCGCCGCCCCAAGGTCCTCCGTTGTTGCCAGACATCTGGACTCCATTCGTTGCTGTTGGATATTTCGTGACAAATTGGGCCGCAGCCCGCTAAATTCAACCCTTATTCGCCATAGCTCCGGGTCGCTGTCCGCATTGTGACCAGTTCCTCCGAGATCGTCGGATGCACGGCCAGAGTGCGGTCGAACTGGGCTTTCGTGGCGCCCATGCCGATCGCGACGGCTGCCAGCTGGATCAATTCGCCGGAATGATCCGCGACGATATGACACCCGAGCACCTTGTCGGTTTTCGCGCAGACAACCAGTTTCATCATCACGCGCGTATCGCGCTCGATGAAGGCCGTGCGCATAGGACGGAAAGCCGCACAAAAGATATCTACCGGCCCTTGGTCGCGCGCGTCTTCTTCGCTCAGGCCCACAGTGCCGAATTCGGGCTGGGTGAAGATCGCGGTCGGGATCAGGCTGTGGTCGAAATAATGCGGTTTGCCGCCGAAGACTGTATCGGCGAACGCATGGCCTTCGCGGATGGCAACCGGCGTCAGATTGGCCCGGTCGGTCACGTCGCCCACAGCATAGATCGACGGAATCGCGGTCTGGCTGTAATTGTCCACCGGGATCGCGCCACCCGGCCCAAGCTCCAGCCCCAGCGCCTCCAGCCCCAGCCCGTCGGAATTGGGCCGCCGTCCAGTGGCGAACATCACCGCGTCGTAAGCCGTGTCATGGCCGGTGGTGGATTTCACCCAGGTCTGGCCGTCGCGGGTTTCCATTTCCAGAATGTCGGTGCCCAGCCGCAGGTCCACGCCATTGTCGCACATTTCCTGCGCGATATGGCCGCGGGCTTCCTCGTCAAAGCCGCGCAGGATCTGCGCGCCGCG
>SKIM01000012.1 GCA_007116445.1 Natronohydrobacter sp. | reverse complement strand
GCGAGGTCGTGACGCAGCTCACGCCCGCACATGTCCGCGAACTGACCGAAGCCGGGGTCATCGCAGGCGGCATGATCCCCAAGACCGAAACTGCGCTGGCAGCAATTGCAGGCGGGGTGCGCGCCGTTGTGATCCTCGACGGGCGCGCACCGAATGCGTGTCTGCTGGAACTGTTCACTGATCACGGCGCAGGCAGTATCATTCGCGACAGCGCGCCGCAGATCATGCCACGGGGCTAGCGCCGTGGCGACGCTTGAGCAGATCTCGGCATTGCTGGCACCGGAAGGGCTGGCCGTGCTGGGTCTGTGTCAGGCCGATCGCACGACCTTGCCAGATGGGGTGGCGACGCTGGCGCTGCTCGGGCCGGATGCGCAGAATTTCTGGCCGATTTTCACGCGCAGTGCGGAATATATCGATGGCGCGCCTGACCCGATGGACCGCTGGTCGCACCGCATCATAGGCGGGCTGGCAGAGGAGCTTTCGGCGCGCGCCATCTTTCCCTTCGGGGCAACCCCACCGCATCCGTTCTATTCCTGGGCGCTTGCCTCCGGGCGGGTCTGGTCCTCGCCCGTGCGGTTTCTGGTCCATGAGCATGCAGGGCTTTGGGTTTCGTTCCGCGGCGCGCTGGGTTTTGCAGACCGGGTCAAAGACGGCCCCGCGCCGCGAAACCCCTGCACGGATTGCCCCGCCCCCTGCGTGACCGCCTGCCCTGTCGCAGCCCTTGTGCCCGAAGGCTATGACGTTGCGGCCTGCCACGATTTCCTCGACAGCCCCGATGGGCAGGGCTGCATGACCGGGGGCTGCGATGTGCGCGCCGCCTGCCCGGTTTCGCAGCGCTGGGGCCGCAAGCCCGCGCATTCCGAATTCCACATGAGGCAGTTTCACCGATGACATTGCGCCTGATCCTGACCCGCCACGCGAAATCCAACTGGGATAATCCGCTCGATACCGACCACCAGCGCCCGCTGGCCCCGCGCGGGATGCGCGCGGCACCGCTGATCGGTCAATGGCTGCGCGCGCGCGGCGATCTTCCGGCCGAAGCATTGGTTTCGGATGCCGCGCGCACCCGGCAAACCTGGGCACTGCTCGAAGCCGAATTCCCGACCACCGTGCCCGTCCACTTCGATCCCGCACTTTATCTGGCAGGGCCAGAGGTGATGTTGCGTGTGTTGAAAACCGCGCAGGCGCCCGTTGTGCTGATGCTGGGCCACAATCCCGGGATTGCCGAATTCGCCGGGCAGCTCTTGCGCCAGCCAGTCATGCATCCGGGTTTTGCAAGCTTTCCGACCTGCGCGACATTGGTGGCAGAGTTCGACGTCGCATCCTGGGCAGAGTTGCAGCTTGGAACCGGCAGCGCCTGTGGGTTCGTGGTGCCGCGCGAATTGGAACGCGCGTAGTGTCGCGCGATCAATTCTGCGGGGGCTGCGCGGCGAAGTAGAACCTCGCCGCCTGAAGGAAGGCATCGCGCCGACCCTCAGTCAGGGCCTCGGCCTCCGGGTCGCTGCCCCATTGCGCGATCTGCCAGTCCTCATCAACGCGTGACGCCAACCAGAGCGCGTCGGGCGTCGCGAAACGATCTAGCACCGCAAGCCCGATGATCAGCGAACCGCTCATCGCGACCAGATCGTGAAAGGCGGTCAACTCGAAAGCGCCCAGCCGCGCGATCTCGGCCTGAAAGCTAAGCAGCAGAGCGCGAGGTTGTGGCCCATGCATCACCCCTTCGCGCAGGATGGGGCGAATGCCATAGCGATGCGCGGTCCAGTCGATCAGCGGATCCCAGGCCGCCGATTCGCGCGCGACCAGCGCTTCGGGACCGCTCGCGCGGTAGCAGACCAGATCGCTGTCGCCATAGGCCGCGATGATCTCGGCCACCTCGGCCTGTTGACCGCGCACCTTGTCGATGGCGGAATTGGCGGCGCGCGTCGCAGGCAGGCGTGCGGGATCAATCAGCTCGCCCTGCGCGCGCCATTCCTCAGCGATCATTTCGGCCAGCGCCTCTGTGGGCAAGATGAGCGCAGATTTGGCCGGGGTTTTCAGCCCGCGACCATCAAGCGTCACCCTATAGCCGCCCTCGACCGCGCCAACCGAAACCTCGCTCCAGAACCGCTTCTTGATCCAACCTGCGCTCATGCTGTCCCCCAGATCTCTGCCAATGCGCTCGGCAAAGCGTCGAAACTGTCGATCACGCGCGGGCCGAGACTGGCCGCAGGGTGATACCCCCAACTGACGCCAAGCCCAGCCACGCCAGCGGCCAGCGCCATGTCCATGTCAAAGCGCGTGTCGCCGACCATGACTGCCTGCGCCGGCGCAATGCCAGTGTCGCGCAGACAAGCGGCGATCATCGATGGATGCGGTTTTGAGGGATGATCGTCCGCCACCTGCATTGATGCGAAACGCCCGTCCCATCCATGCGCCGCTACCAGCTGATCCAGCCCGCGACGGGATTTGCCCGTGGCGATGGCGAGCACCACCCCGTCAGCCTGCGCCAGTGCGTCGAGTGCCGCCGCCGCGCCCGGATAGAGCGGCGAGAGGGCTGCCGCGCGTTCGGCCGTGAAGGCGTCCTTATAGGCCGCGACGAGCCGGGCCTGTGCCTGTGCGTCCAGCTCTGGCGCAAGCTTTGCCATGGCCACAGGCAGCGACAAGCCCACAATGCCAAGCACCTGCGCGCGTGGCGGCACAGACAGACCGAGCGCTCCGAAAGCCCCGTCCATCGCAGCCAGGATATGGCGTTGACTGTCCACCAGCGTGCCGTCCACGTCGAAAATGACCAGCTTGCGCGTCATGCCTCCCCCTCAAAAGGGTCAGCGGGCACATCGCGCGGATCGAGGCCGAAGAGCTGCCAGCTCTGGGCCATATGCACGGGCAGGGGCGCAGTCAGGCTCAGCGTCTCGCCTGTGACAGGGTGTTCCAGCCGCAGCGAGCGCGCGTGCAGATGCAGTTTTTTGCTGACCGCGCCGCCGATACCCGCGCCCCAGCCATCGCCCAGGTTTTCCTGCGTAGAACCGCCATATTTGCCATCTCCAATGATCGGATGACCCAGCTCGGCCATATGCGCACGCAGCTGATGCGTCCGGCCTGTGATCGGCGAAAGGGCCACCCAGGCCGCGCGGCCACCCAGCCGCTCCAGCACGGCAAAATCGGTCTGCGCGCGTTTCGCGCCTTCGATCTGATCGACCTCATCGGGCATCACGCAGCGCATCTTCTCGCCCGCGCCGCGCCCACCGGATTTGACCAGCCCGTATTTGATCGTGCCCATGGCGGGCGTCGGCACGCCCGCGACCAGCGCCCAGTAGATCTTGCGCGTCAGGCGATGGCGAAACGCTTCCGCCAGCCGCCGCGCCACGCGCGGGGTACGCGCCAGCAAGAGCACACCGGAGGTGTCCTTGTCGAGCCTGTGCACCAGAACCGGGCGCTCCTTATAGCCGAAAGTGAGCGCTTCGCTCAGCCCGTCAACATGGCGCGCGCCCTGCCCGCTGCCGCCGTGGGTTGGCAGACCGGGGGGCTTGTTGAGCGCGATGATATGCTGGTCTTTCCACATCACGGCGGCCTGAATCATCTCCACATCCGCAGTGCTGATCTTCGTCGTCCGCACAACTGGCGCGGCCTCTGCATCAGGCAGGGGCGGGATGCGCACGCTTTGGCCCGCCTGTACCCGCGTCGAGGCCTGGACCCGCGCGCCATCCACACGAATATCGCCCTTGCGGCAGGCTTTCTCGATCAACCCTTGCGTAAGCTGCGGGAATTGGCGCTTGAGCCAGCGATCGAGCCGCTGCTCGCCCTCTTCCGCGCCCACCTGCCGTGTCTGCACCTTGCTCATCATCATCCTCGGTTTCGCTGGCCTTTCCTTTCCCCGCAGGCGCACGGATGTCAACTGTCGCGCGCGAAGGGTTGGCTGAAGGTGCGTGCAAAGCACGCACCCTACAGGGCCACTGCGACCCCACGAAACCCAACCTTCGTTTCATCTTGCCTGAGGGCTCAAGAACGGGGCGTCAACCCTGTCCCGCGCCGCGCTTCTCGCGCAGCTTGGCGAACCACGCCAGACGCTTGCCCAATTCCCGCTCGAAGCCGCGTTCGACCGGCTGGTAGAGCAAAGGCCGCTTCACGCCATCGGGGAAGTAATCCTGCCCCGAAAACCCGTCTTCTGCGTCATGGTCATAGGCATAGCCCGCGCCGTAACCTTCGGATTTCATCAGCTTGGTGGGCGCGTTCAGAATATGCTTTGGCGGAGGCTTCGAGCCGGTTTCTTTCGCAAACCTCAGCGCGGCTTTCCACGCGACATAGCCGGCATTCGATTTTGGAGCGAGCGCCAGATAAATCACCGCCTGAGCCAGCGCCAATTCCCCCTCGGGCGAGCCCAGCCGCTCATAGCTTTGCCATGCTTCGAGGCAGACTGCCTGCGCCTGCGGGTCGGCATTGCCGATATCCTCCACCGCCATGCGCGTCAGGCGCCGGGCCAGATAGCGCGGGTCTTCGCCGCCCGCGATCATCCGCGCGAACCAGTAGAGCGCCGCATCCGGGTCAGACCCCCGCACGGATTTGTGCAACGCCGAAATCAGATTGTAATGCGCATCCCCGGACTTGTCGTATTGCGCCGCGCGGCGGGCCAGCCGTCCGAACAACGCTGCCGCATTGAGCTTGCCTGTCACCTGCCAGCCCAT
>SKIM01000287.1 GCA_007116445.1 Natronohydrobacter sp. | reverse complement strand
TCAAAGATGAAATAGCTCATCACCAGCACCCCGACCGAGGCCGCGACCCCCAACAGCGTGATCGCCGCGCGGCCCGGCCAGCGCAGGATCGAGCGCAGGATCATCATCGTGGTCTGGCGCAAGCGCAAGCGGCGCAATACCCGATCCGCACCCCCTCGCGCAAAGCTGGGCGGGGCAGGGGGTTGCATCGCTTCGGCCGCGGGCAGTTTCAGCGCCGACCACACCGCACGCAGCGCGCCAAGCAGGGCGGTCGCCATGCCCAAGGCCGCCGACAGGACAAGCGCTTGCGTGCCCCAGTCATGGAGAATGAACGGAAAGCGGAAGAAATCGCCATAAAGCCCGATCAGCGCCCCCGCGATCCACCAGCCGAAGACCCAACCGCTCAGCACGCCACAGCCCCCGATCAGGACTGCGAGTTTCAGGTAATGGCCCGCGATTTCGCGCCGCCCGTAGCCCAGCGCCTTCAGCAGACCGATCTGCACGCGTTCCAGCGCGAGCAGGCGGCCCAGCACCATATTGACCAGAAACGCCGCCACGATCAGGAAAATCGGCGGCACATAGGCGGCCATCGCCCCAAGCTGTGACAGCTCGCCCGCAAGAAAGGCATGCGATGCCTGCTGGTCGCGACTGTAAGCGCCAGTGCCGCCGAATGGCTCGAGAAGCTGGTCCAGCGCGGCGATCACGGCGCGTTCGTCGCCATCGCGGGTCAGGCGCAGCGCAATGTCATTGACCGCCCCGCCCATATCCATCGCCGCCGCCGCGGCGTCTTCATTCATCCAGATCACCCCGTAACGGCGGTCATCGGGCATCATCGCGCCGGGGGCCATGCTGTAGATGAATTCCGGGCTCAGCACCCAGCCGGTCACGGTCAATTCGCGCAACTGGCCATTCAGGATTCCACGAAACCGCGCCCCTGGCGTCAGACCATGGGCCTCGGCGAAAGGCTCGGACAGGGCCACTTCCTCCGCGCGCCCAGGGTCCGGCAGACGGCCAAGACGCAGGAGCGGCAGGTTCAGCGCCGGTCCAGCCGGGGGCAGGGACAGGATGCGCGCTGTGGCCGGTTCGGTCATGCCGTCAATGTCGAGCACCGCGTGAAAGCTGATCCGCCCTTCGGCCTGCGCCACGCCGGGGATCAGACTGGCCGCCTGCCCGACATCCGCAGGCGCGCGCGTGACCCCGGCAAAGACATCTGCGAAACGGTGGCGCTCGTAATAGGCGGCCTGCGTCTGCAGCAGCGTCGCCTGTGTCGCCTGCGCGCCCACCAGCACCATCACCCCGCAGCCCAGCACCAGCGCGATGGCCAGCGTCTGCGCCCAGATCCGGCGCAGGTCGCGCAGCATCTTGCGGTCCAGCGCCCTCACCAGCTGACCTCGCCGGGCAGGACGCGCGCGGGGTTCATCTCGTCGCGGATGATGCGCCCGTCTGCCAGCATCACGACCCGATGCGCAATGCGCTGAATGCTGGCATTATGCGTGATCAGAACCGTCGCCGTGCCCAGATCGCGATTGACCTCGTGCAGCACGTCGAGAACCTGCACGCCGGTCTTGCTGTCCAGCGCGCCGGTCGGCTCATCGCACAAAAGCACATCGGGCCGCTTGGCAATGGCGCGGGCGATGGCGACGCGCTGCTGCTCGCCGCCCGAGAGTTCCGCCGGGAAATGATCCATCCGGTGGCCCAGCCCGACCCGATCCAGCGCGTCTTCCGGGGTCATCGGATCCTGCGCGATTTCGGTCACCAGCGCCACATTCTCGCGCGCGGTCAGGCTGGGGACCAGATTGTAGAACTGGAACACGAATCCCACATGCTCACGCCGGAATGCCGTCAATTGCCGGTCGCTCGCGCGGCTCAACTCCTGATCGCGGAAGAACACCCGCCCGCCCGATGGCAGATCCAGCCCGCCAAGAATATTGACCAGCGTGGATTTTCCCGATCCCGATGCCCCCAGCAGGACCACCATTTCGCCCTCGGCCAAAGCCAGATCGACACCGCGCAGCGCCCAGACCTCTACTGTCCCGGTGCGATAGACCCGGGTGACGCTCTCTGTTCTGAAGACGGGTCGCGTATGGTTTTCCTGCAGCATGAGCGCAAGATAGCACCGTGCGCGATCCGCGAAGAATGATCCAGATCAGACCAGCGCCGCCGAGATCGCGCGGCGATCCTCCGGCGCCGGGGCAGGTCATCGCGGCCCGTGGCCTGATCGCTCGCCCGCGCGCTCAGCCGGGGCTGTGCTCCAGCGGCATCTGGGTCGTGAACTTGATTTCTTCCATCGACAGAAGCGCCGTGACATTGTGGATGCTGACTTCGGCGATCAGCGCCTGATAGAAGCGGTCATAGGCGCGGGCATTGGGCACGCGGACTTTCAGGATATAGTCGATATCGCCCGCCAGCCGATGCGCCTCCATCACCTCGGGGCGCGCGCGCACGGCTTGCAGAAAGCGCGCCTGCCAGTCCGCTTCATGCGCCGAGGTGCGCACCAGCACGAAGAAACACGCCTCCAGCCCCAGCGCTTCGGGGTCCAGCAGCACTGTGTCGCGCGTGATCACGCCCGCCTTGCGCAGCTTGCGGATGCGGTTCCAGACCGGTGTCTTGCTGGAATTGACCTTGGTGGCAATGTCATCGAGCGACTGGCTGGCATCTTGCTGCAATTCCGCCAAGATGCGCTTGTCGAGCTCGTCCAGTCCTGCGGCCATCTGTCCTGTCCCTTGTTTTGCGCTGCGGAATTAGGATATTTTTCCAGATTGTGCAATTCATTCCCGCAGAGGGCAGAAAAAAATTCTGGATTCATGCCGCAAACTCGTCAGAGCGGGTTGAGTTGACCTTGGTCAAGGCGTAAGGGCAAGGCGTTGCCATACTGCATCTTACGTCTGACCAGACTTGCCTCAAGGATCATAGCCCCCCATGACCGACCAAACTCTGACCCCAGCGAAGCCCACGCCCACCTTGCCGGATGCGCAAACCGTGACCTCGGTGCGGCATTATACTGACCGGCTGTTTGCCTTTCGCTGCACCCGGCCCCGGTCGCTGCGCTTCCGATCGGGCGAATTCGTCATGATCGGGCTGCTGGGCGAGAATGGCAAGCCGCTGCTCCGGGCCTATTCCATCGCGTCCCCGGCCTGGGATGAGGAACTGGAATTCTATTCGATCAAGGTGCCTGACGGGCCGCTGACCTCGCGCCTGCAGCATATCCAGCCGGGGGAAGAGATCATCCTGCGCCCCAAGCCCGTCGGAACACTTGTGCTCGATGCGCTTTTGCCGGGCAAGCGGCTGTGGATGCTGGCGACCGGGACCGGGATTGCGCCTTTTGCCTCGCTTCTGCGCGAGCCCGAAACCTGGGAGAAATACGAACAGGTCGTGGTCATGCATACCTGCCGCGAAGTGGCCGAGCTGACCTATGGGCGCGAGCTGATCGACGCGCTGCCCGACGACCCGTTGATCGGGGAATTGGTCGGCGACAAGCTGCTTTATTATCCGACCACGACCCGCGAGGACAGTGCGCGGATGGGGCGTGTGACGGATAATCTCAGCTCCGGCCGGGTTTTCGCGGATCTGGGCATCCCGCCGCTTGACCCGGCCCATGATCGCGCGATGGTCTGCGGATCGCTGGAGTTCAACCTCGACGTGAAGAAAATCCTTGAGGGTGCAGGGCTGCGCGAAGGGGCAAATTCCAACCCTGCGGAATATGTGGTCGAAAAGGCGTTTGTGGACTGACCTTGCGCGGCGCACTCTTGGATGCGTTGCCTTGTTGCGACTGCTCCCTTCACAGGAAGTTCATATCATGGCGCTGGTTGATACTCTGCGAGGCTTGATCGGATCCATTGAACTCTATGCCCGCTTGGGGGCACCTTAACGCGAAGGCGGGGCCAGCTAATTTGATCAACTAAAGTGGTAAATTTATGAAGCCTGCTTTTTTGCTTGCGTGCATAGTCTCTGTGGCCGCGACCCCAGCTGTGTCTCAGGGTTACTCCTGCACAGAATGGACGGCACCGGGATATCAAGAAAGCGGCACGCTCGTCGCGATAGTCACTGACGAAAAACTGACATGGAGCAATGGAACGGTGACGTCGCAAGCTGAGTTTGTTTACGCAGGGCGCTCTGGCGCCCTGCACGTCTACGCAAATGATTATGCGCTTTATCTTGTGACGGGCAGATCGGCGATTGAAATAAGGCGCGTTCATATGGCTGGCGCGCAACGTGACAGCAAAACCCTGTGCACCGCTGCTGATTAACTGCCGATATGTGAGACAGGGGAAATGAGTTTGCAACGCCTGATTGATCGTCAGGAAGGTAAGCGGGGGCGGCTGTAGCGGGGCATTGCGTCGTTTTGCTGTCCTTTACTGTGACCGGTGGACTGGGCGGCGTTTCTTTTAGGTAGTCATGATTAGGTCCGCGAAGCGGATGAAAACGCAATAGCTTTCGCGGCGTGGATAACAGCTGGTGCGGCAACAGCTCAGCGCTAGCCTGACATTGCGTGCGAAGTCCCGCGGCTACGCCTACATGATCTGACCAACAGGCACGACACGAAGAATACTGTTGGATGTGCTACGCAAAGGACATGATACCAGTCTACGATGTGAAATTGACACTTTGGAATTTTTTTGGTGCCCCAAGACGGACTCGAACCGCCGACCACCTATTTACGAAACAGGTGCTCTACCAACTGAGCTATTGGGGCG
>SKIM01000327.1 GCA_007116445.1 Natronohydrobacter sp. | reverse complement strand
GTGATGCTGCCCGAAGGCGGGCGGATTTTCCGCTTCATGAATTGCGATTTCGACCGGCCGCGCGATCGGGCGATTACCTCGATCGGAACCGCCTGTCAGGGGATGTGGGTCGATAATTGTCAGTTCCGCAGTTCGCAGCAGCCGCTCAATGCACAGGACCGCACGGTGATCGGTTTCAATGTCAACGGCAATGATGCGAAGATCCGCAACAACCGTTCGGTGCTCTGGGCGCATTTCGGGGTGCTTGCGGGCTCGGGCCATGTCATCATCGGCAATCACTTCTTCGGGGGTGACAACCAGACGCAAGGGCCACGCCAGGCCGGGATCGTGCTGACCCAGGGCAATGTGAAGACCACCATCACTGGCAACTATATCGACAATTCCTTCATCGAGATGTCGAACGAGTATGACGTGGAGCCTGAATTCACATCCGGGTTTTCCTTTGGCGGGCTGACGGTCACTGGGAATATCTTCACCGCCAATGATGTTTCCACCAGCTTCACCTGGATCGTGATCAGGCCGATGGGACCGGGCCATTTTCTGCAAGGATTGCAGATCTCAGGCAATGTTTTCCGCACCATCAACGGGCGCATTGACCGTGCCGAGAGCGTGGACACGACATTCGGCACACTGGCCTATAATCGTTTCCGCAATGTGATCTTCGACAATAACGCTTATAACGGCATCGATTTTCCGGCCGAAAGCCCGACTGTCGTGCTGCATGATCAAAACACGGAGTCCACGGCCTGGACCATCACGACCGGGGCGAAACTGCCCTTTGGTGGTTGGGCGCGCACAGCGTCATCGGTGATCATGGAAAACCCCGCGCGCGATGCCAGCAATGCGATCCGGTACGAACAGCCCTATGTGCAGGTGCAGCAGGGGGTGAATAATGATGAAGTGCGCCTGCGCTGGCCAGTTGCGACCCGAGGCCGCGCATTGGTGACAGTGCGGGTGGACCGACCGCTCTGAAGCCGATCTACCCTAGACAGGGCAAGCGCTATGCGTCTGCCCTGTATCAGCCACCTGTCAGCCCGGTCGGCCTTTCCAGAACGCAAGGCGTGCCATCATCCCGGATGGCGCGCCTCGTTGCGTTTGGTGCAAGCTGGCTTCGATCTTCTGCGCGATCCGCGCGCATTCGGCCTGAAACCGGCTTGAATCCAGATGATGGTAGCTCATCCCATTTGCCAGGCAAAACGCTTCCAGCTCCTTGCTGCGATTGATGATCCTCCGCGCCAGCCGCGCCACGCCTGCATCATCCATCGCTTTGCGCGTCCAGCATTGATGCGTGGCGCGAAAGGCCAGCAGATCGCGCGTCTTGGCGTCCGTGCTGCCCCGGCTGTAGCCGATGGTCGCGAAATGCAGCCCGCGCCGATGCGCCCAGACGGGCAGTTCGCACGGCGCGTCCATCAGCGCTGTGCCCTCAAGCAGAATGCCGTCTGGCCAGCGCAGGAGCAGCTTGCGAAACGCGTATTTCATGACCCGGCGCCGGTCAGCTTCATTGCACTGGCCATAGAGCGCGTTGCGGATCTGATCTGTTTCGACAATCACATGCCCTGTCCGCGCGGCCAGCGCACGCGCAACCCGTGTCTTGCCGCAGCGCATCGTCCCGCTGATCAGGACCGAGGGCAGGGCTGGCGGGCGCGCCGCGGCGATCTGCTCCGACAGGCGCGTGAGATAGGCGTTGATCTCGTCGCGTCCTGGCGGGCAGGATTTCGGGGCAAGTGTTTGTGACATGGATGCCCTGTGCTGCAATCGACTGTCGGGTTAGACCTTGAGCGACAGGATGCGTCTTGTGCTTAGCAAGGGCAAGGGGCGACGCATGTTTGAAGAACATCGCCGCGAATCACTTTCAGAAAACGTGGCACAGAAAGATTGAAAGAATCTTTCGCGTCGGGTTAGCGCTCACAGGAGTCACCGCTTGCATGCCCTGTTTTCTGCCTGCGACAGAATGTCCCGGCAGGGGCAAAAGTGAAAACCCCCTGATTTCAATAAGACTCTGCGCCGCGGCGAAAATGAATTTACGGACTTTACTGAAGATCTGTGAAGTAATTTACAGGAAAATCGTTTGTATAAAAAAAGTTACACTTTCGTTGACGAATGGGTTATAACCCGGCTGGGGACTGTGACGCCGCGTAACTCTGGCGTCACACGCAGACATTGGGGGGAGCGGGTGCGAGTATCACATCGCCGCCTCGTTACTGGAGGAGCAATTATGTCCGAAATTTATCCGGCTTCCGATGCGTTTATCGCGAATGCGCATGTTGATGCAGCCAAATATGATGAAATGTATGCAGCATCGATTTCCGACCCGGAAGGCTTCTGGGCCGAGCATGCCAAGCGGATCGACTGGATCAAGCCCTTCACCAAGGTCAAGAATACCAGTTTCGCGCCTGGCAATATCGACATCAAATGGTTCGAGGATGGCACTCTGAACGTGTCGGCCAATTGTATCGACCGTCACATCCCGACCCGTGGTGATCAGACCGCGATCATCTGGGAGCCCGATGATCCCGCGACTCCTTCGCAGCATATCACCTACCGCGAATTGCTGGAACAGACCTCGCGCATGGCCAATGTCCTCAAGGCGCAGGGCGTGAGCAAGGGCGACCGCGTGGTGCTCTACCTGCCGATGATCCCCGAGGCCGCTTATGCGATGCTGGCCTGCGCGCGGATCGGCGCCATTCATTCCATTGTTTTCGCGGGCTTCTCGCCCGATGCGCTCGCCGACCGGATCAACGGGTCCGAAGCGAAGATTGTCATCACCGCCGACACCGCTCCGCGCGGCGGGCGGCGCACAGCACTCAAGGCAAATACCGACAAGGCGCTGCAGCATTGCTCGGACATGGTGAAATGCCTCGTCGTCAAGCATACAGGCGATCAGACGACCTGGGTTTCGGGCCGCGATGTGGATCTGAAGGCTGAAATGGCTGCTGCCAGTGCGGACTGCCCGCCAGTTGAGGTGGGCGCAGAGGATCCGCTTTTCATCCTCTACACCTCGGGCTCGACCGGTAAGCCCAAGGGCGTGGTGCACACGTCGGGCGGCTATCTCGTTTATGCTTCCATGACGCAGCAATACACGTTCGACTATCACGACGGCGACGTGTTCTGGTGCACCGCCGATGTGGGCTGGGTCACGGGCCACAGCTATATCGTCTATGGCCCGCTGGCGAATGGCGCGACGACGATCATGTTCGAGGGCGTGCCGACCTACCCGGATGCAGGGCGCTTCTGGGAAGTCTGCGCCAAGCACAAGGTCAACCAATTCTACACCGCGCCGACCGCGATCCGCGCGCTGATGGGGCAGGGCACCGAATGGGTCGAAAAGCACGACCTGTCGTCCTTGAAGCTGCTGGGTTCGGTCGGTGAACCAATCAACCCCGAAGCGTGGAACTGGTACAACACCCATGTCGGCAAGGGTAAATGCCCCATCGTCGACACGTTCTGGCAGACCGAAACCGGCGGCCATATCGTCACCGCACTGCCGGGTGCGATTGCGGCCAAGCCCGGTTCGGCCACCAAGCCGTTCTTCGGCGTCAAGCCGGTGGTTCTGGACCCGGCGACGGCGGAAATCCAGTCCGACATCAAGGCTGAGGGCGTGCTCTGCATCGCCGATAGCTGGCCCGGTCAGATGCGCACGCTCTGGGGCGATCATGCGCGTTTCGAGGAAGCCTATTTCAGCCAATACAAGAACTACTACTTCACGGGCGACGGCTGCCGCCGCGATGAGGATGGCTATTACTGGATTACGGGCCGCGTGGACGACGTGATCAACGTCTCCGGGCATCGTATGGGCACGGCGGAAGTCGAGTCTGCACTGGTCGCGCATGAAGCCGTGGCGGAAGCGGCTGTTGTCGGTTATCCGCACGATATCAAGGGGCAGGGCATCTATGCCTATGTCACTCTGATGAACGGCGTCGAACCCACAGATGAGCTTCGCAAGGAGCTGGTCAAATGGGTGCGTCAGGAAATCGGGCCGATTGCCTCGCCGGATCTGATCCAGTGGTCACCCGGTCTGCCCAAGACCCGCTCGGGCAAGATCATGCGCCGTATCCTGCGAAAGATCGCCGAGAATGATTACGGCGCGCTGGGCGACACCTCGACCCTGGCGGAACCTGCTGTGGTCGATGATCTGATTGAAAACCGTATGAACAGGGCGTGAACGGGATGACTGATACCATGACAAAATCCGCTGTATTGATCCTGCTTGGCCCTCCGGGAGCTGGCAAGGGCACACAGGCGCGCATGCTGGAAGAAAGATTCGGCCTTGTGCAGTTGTCGACGGGCGATCTGCTGCGCGCGGCGGTGGCTGCGGGAACCGATGCAGGCAAAGCCGCCAAGGCCGCGATGGAGTCCGGTGGGCTGGTCAGTGACGAGATCGTGCTTGCGATCATCAAGGACCGGCTAGGGGAACCTGACACGAAAAAGGGCGTCATCCTCGACGGCTTCCCGCGGACGGCAGTGCAGGCCGCAGCGCTTGATGAATTGCTGGCCGATCAGGGTCTGAGCATCGGGGCGGCGATTTCGCTCGATGTCGATGACGCGGCAATGGTCGAGCGTGTCTCGGGTCGCTACACCTGCGGCAATTGCGGCGAAGGTTATCACGACAGTTTCAAGAAACCCGCTGTCGCGGGGGTTTGCGACAAATGTGGCAGCACTGAATTCAAACGCCGGGCTGATGACAATGCCG
>SKIM01000133.1 GCA_007116445.1 Natronohydrobacter sp. | reverse complement strand
CGCGGCACGCGCGACTATAACATCGCGCTGGGCGAGCGTCGCGCCAATGCGGCGATGCAATACCTGATCAGCCAAGGCGTCAGTGCCAATCGCATGCGGGTGGTCAGCTACGGCAAAGACCGCCCGGTTGAAGCCTGCGCGGCGCAGCGCTGCTGGGATGTGAACCGTCGTGCAGTCACGGCTATTGCCGGTGTGACAGGATAAATGGCGATGCACGTGCTCAGATCCGTCACCCTTGGCGCGGCGTTCTGGCTGGGGTCGCTCGGTGCGCTTCAGGCAGATAGCGTTGCTGACATCCGTGCCGAGTTGAACGCCCTCAGCAGTGTGGTGGCGGATCTTGCGCGCGAACTGTCTGGTGGTGGGGCTGCCAGCCAGCCCGGCTTTGATGGCAGCATGATCGACCGGGTCGAACAGATCCGCACTGAGCTTGCGCGGCTGACTGGTCGGACCGAAGAGCTGGAATTCCGCATCCGCCGGGTGATCGACGAAGCGTCGAACCGGCTGGGGGATCTGGAATTCCGGCTGACCGAGTTGGAGGGTGGCGATACATCGTCGCTGTCCACGCGCCCCTTGGGCGGCGAAAGCTTCGCCCCCCAGCCCAGCCCTGGCGCCGAGACAAGCGGTCCGCAGATGGCCGCAGGTGAACGCGCCGCGTTTGACAGCGCGCGCGCGCTGGCCGAAAACGGCGACAGCGCCGCCGCCGCGGAGGCGCTGGAGGAGTTTCTGTCGCTCTTTCCCGGCAGCCCCTTGGGGGCCGAGGCCAGCATGCTGCTTGGTGAGATGCACCGTGCACGCGGGGCAGAACCAGATGCGGCGCGGGCCTATCTCAATCTTTATCTCGCCGATCCTGACGGTGACACGGCCCCGCGCGCCTTGCTCGCGCTGGGCGACAGTCTGGGGCGGCTGGGCCAGCGCGAAGAAGCCTGCGTGATGTTTGACGAATTGCGCGATCGTTTCGGCTTTACCCCCGAGGCGACCGAGGCCGAAAGCGCCCGTGTGGCGCTTGAGTGCCCTTGATCGACACGACCCTGCCGCTGCAAGCGCGCTTTGCGCAGGCGATGGATGCGCTGGAGCCACCGGGGCGTCTGGGGCTGGCGGTCTCGGGGGGCGGGGATTCGATGGCGCTGATGGCGCTCGCGCAACGCTGGGGCAAGGCGCATCTCTGCGTGGCCACGGTCGATCACGGCCTGCGCCCCGAAGCCGCGCAGGAAGCCGAGATGGTGGCGCAGGCGGCGCACGATCTTGGCCTTGCGCATGTGACGCTGCAGTGGCGGGGCTGGGATGGCCAGGGCAATCTGCAGGACCGCGCCCGCACGGCCCGCCGGTTCCTCTTGCGCGAATGGGCGCAGGCCGAAGGATTGAGCGCTGTGCTGACAGGGCATACGCGCGACGACCAGGCCGAGACGGTACTGATGCGACTGGCGCGCGGCTCTGGCGTGGACGGGCTGGCGGGGATGGCCGCGCGTTATTGCGAAGCGGGGCTGCTGTGGTTGCGCCCGTTGCTGGATATGTCGCGCGCCGAATTGCGCGCCTGGCTTCAGGCGCAAGGGGGCCGCTGGTGTGATGATCCCGGCAATGATGATCTGCGCTTCGATCGCATCAAGGCGCGTCAGGCGCTCGTGGCGCTTGCGCCGCTGGGGTTGAGCGCAGACCGGCTTGTCCAGACCGCGCAGCGCATGCGCGATGCGAGCTGCGTTCTGGAGCAGAGCGCGTCCCAGTCAGCCTGTCGGATCGCGCGATATGCGCAGGGCGATATCATCTTTGATGCGCCCGCCTTCGACGCATTGCCCGCCGATACCCGTCACCGGCTGGCAGCTTCTGCGTTGTGTCAGATCGCCTCGCGACCGTATCGGCCGCGTCTTGCAAGGTTGCGCGCGGCCTTGGCGTCATCCTGTGTGACGTTGCATGGTTGCCTGGTCACCCGAAATGCAACCGAACTGCGGATTACCCGCGAAGCGCAAGCGGTGCGGGCGACGGTTGCGCAATGTGGCGGCATCTGGGACGGGCGTTGGCAGATCATCCCGCCGCCAGATCATTCTGCTGCCGCAGCTCTGGAAATCCGTGCGTTGGGGCAGGCGGGGCTTGCGCAATGTCCGGATCGCAGCCTCTGGAAATTGCCGCGCCGCTCGCTGCTGGCCAGCCCCGCCGTTTGGCTGCACGACCAGCTCGTTGCGGCCCCACTGGCCGGGATGGGCACGGACTGGCAAATGCGGCCTTTCACATTGCGCGGCGTTTTGGCCCAAGTCTTGCATTCGCATTGAATGCCGGGCCATAATCGCTATGTATCATTCAAAAGCGGTGCAATACGTGCACGCGCGACCCTCTGACTTCAAAAGGAGCCCCGCTTTGGGTAACGCACGAAATTTCGCATTCTGGATCGTGCTGTTCTTGCTGATGATCATGCTTTTCAACATGTTCAGCACAGGGCAATCCACATCTTCAGCGCGTTCGGTCGCTTATTCCGAATTCATCACGCGCATCGCGGAAGGCGATGTGAGCCGCGTCACGATCGACGGGGAGCGCGTGACCTTCACCGGCCGCGATGGACAGCAATACACCACGATCCGCCCGGACGACTCCGGCCTGACCGAGCGGCTTCTGCAGGCCAATGTTCCGGTTGAAGCGCGTCCGCAGCAAACCTCGGGCTTCATGTCGACGCTGATGCTGTGGTTGCCTTTCCTGCTGCTGATCGGGGTGTGGATCTTCTTCATGAACCGGATGCAGGGCGGCGGCAAAGGCGGCGCGATGGGCTTTGGCAAATCAAAGGCCAAGCTGCTGACCGAAAAGCATGGGCGTGTGACCTTCGATGATGTCGCAGGGATCGATGAGGCCAAGGACGAACTCGAAGAGATCGTCGAATTCTTGCGCAATCCGCAGAAATTCTCGCGGCTGGGCGGCAAGATTCCCAAAGGCGCGCTTCTGGTTGGCCCGCCGGGCACGGGTAAGACGCTGCTCGCGCGCGCGATTGCAGGCGAAGCCGGCGTGCCCTTCTTCACCATTTCAGGTTCGGATTTCGTGGAAATGTTCGTGGGTGTCGGTGCAAGCCGCGTGCGCGACATGTTCGAGCAGGCCAAGAAAAACGCGCCCTGTATCGTCTTCATCGATGAAATCGACGCTGTGGGGCGCTCGCGTGGTGTTGGTTATGGCGGCGGCAATGACGAGCGCGAACAGACGCTGAACCAGCTTCTGGTCGAAATGGACGGGTTCGAGGCAAATGAAGGCATCATCATCGTTGCGGCCACGAACCGGCCCGATGTGCTTGACCCCGCGCTTCTGCGTCCGGGTCGCTTCGACCGTCAGGTTCAGGTGCCCAATCCCGACATCAAGGGCCGTGAGCGCATTCTGGGCGTGCATGCCCGCAAGGTGCCATTGGGGCCGAATGTCGATCTGCGTATCATCGCGCGTGGCACACCGGGCTTTTCGGGCGCGGACCTCGCCAATCTGGTGAACGAGGCCGCTCTGATGGCGGCACGCTCCAACCGGCGTTTCGTGACGATGGAAGATTTCGAGAATGCCAAGGACAAGGTGATGATGGGCTCGGAGCGTCGCTCCATGGTCATGTCCGAGGATGAGAAGAAGCTGACCGCCTATCATGAAGCCGGTCACGCTGTGGTGGGGCTGCATGTGCCTGAGCATGATCCGATCCACAAGGCGACGATCATCCCACGCGGTCGTGCGCTTGGTCTGGTGCTGTCCTTGCCCGAACGCGACCAGTTGTCGGTCAGCTATCGCAAATACAAGTCCAAGATCGCCATGGCGATGGGTGGACGTGTCGCTGAGGAACTGGTCTTCGGGGAAGATGCCGTGACGTCCGGTGCGGCCAGCGATATCCAGCAGGTCACCAAGATTGCGCGGGCCATGGTCACGCAATTCGGTTTCGATCCCGAACTCGGTTACGTTGACTATGCCAACGAGCAGCAGAGCTATCTTGGGAGTTACGGAGGTGGATCAAACCATTCCGGCATCACTCAGAAGATGATTGATGACAAGGTGCGCGAACTCGTGAATGAGGGATATGAGCGCGCCAAAAAAATCTTGACCGAACATCGGGATGAGTTGGAAAGTCTGGCGCAGGGGCTTCTGGAATACGAGACGCTGACCGGCTCCGAGATCAAGAAAGTCATGCGCGGCGAGGCTCTTAATCGTGGTGATGATGATGACGGCCTGACCAGCAACACGCCTTCCGTCGCGGCGATCCCCAAGACGCGCGGACGAAAGCGCGGCGAGGATGACAGCGGTATGGAGCCAGAGCCAAGCGCCTGACCCTTCCCATGGCGAGTCCAAAGCGCCCCGACCGACGGTCTGGGGCGCTTTTTTACGATCCGCCGCGTCTCAGCTGCATGCGACAGTGCTGAGCAGCGCCATGCGTTGTTCACGCGGGATGAATTTTGGGTGATCTGGTCGGAGTGAGAGGATTCGAACCTCCGGCCCCTGCCTCCCGAAGACAGTGCTCTACCAGGCTGAGCTACACTCCGACCGTGGGATGCAGATAGAAGAGCCGTGCGCGTATTGCAAGGGGGCGCTGACGGCAAAACCGGACCGGGGCTTTCCAAAGCGGCATTTTTTGCCTATGCGAGAGGGCAAAGCCCAACTGTCAAGAACCGCGCATGAACCTGATCACGACCACTGACGAGCTCGCGGCATTTTGTGCCCTCGCACACGCTGCGCCTTACGTCACCATTGACACGGAATTCCTGCGCGAACGCACCTATTATTCCCGGCTGTGTCTGTTGCAGATGGCGCTGCCGGGGG
>SKIM01000293.1 GCA_007116445.1 Natronohydrobacter sp. | reverse complement strand
GGCTCCAGCGGCACGAACCCTTGGGTGCCATGCAGCGACAGGCGCACATGCGCCGGGGTGCGCGCGGGGCCAATCCCTTCCAGCACCACCTGATCCAGCGTCAGGCGCACTGCATCGCTTGCCGAGCGGTCGATCTTGACGATCCGGCCCTCGATCGCGCCGAAGAACCGGTAGTCCAGCACCGGCGCGGCCACCTGATGGCTGCGCGTGCCCGCAACCAGCATCCCGGACACAGCGATGACGACCGCCAGCAGCAGCGGCGCAAGATCGCGCGGCACAGCGCGACTGAGCGCCAGCAGCGCCAGCCCCAGACCACCAAGCGCACCCCACTCCGCAACGGATGGCTCGCGCGGCAGCACGAAATACAGCCCGATCCCGATCGCAAAAACCACCGGCACAAAGAGAAACAGACGTCCGTGTTGCCGCGCAAGCCCCGCGCGGCAGTTCTCTAGCCAGGCCGCAGGCCATGGCGCAGAAAAGGTCAGCCAATGCGCCCTTGTTTCCACCTCGGACCTTCCCTAAAACTGTGGCTGTCACCTTGCCCCAGATTGCTTTACAGAAAGTTAACGCCGCCATGTCCGCCCCTGTCGTCACGCGCTTTGCTCCTTCGCCCACAGGCTTTCTGCATATCGGCGGGGCGCGTACGGCGCTGTTCAACTGGCTCTATGCCCGCGGCCGGGGCGGCAAGTTCCTGTTGCGCATCGAAGATACCGACCGCGCCCGCTCGACGCCCGAAGCCACGGCGGCGATCCTCACGGGCCTGACCTGGCTCGGGCTCGATTGGGATGGCGACCCCGTCAGCCAATTCGCCCGCGCCGACCGCCATGCAGAGGTCGCCCATCAGATGCTCGCGAGCGGTCACGCTTATAAATGCTTCGCCACGCAAGACGAGATCGAAGCCTTCCGCGAAGCCGCCCGTGCCGAGGGGCGCTCGACGCTCTACCGCTCGCCCTGGCGCGACGCGGATCCCGCCAGCCATCCCGACGCGCCCTTCGTGATTCGCGTCAAGGCCCCGCTGGACGGCGAGACAATCATCCGCGATCAGGTGCAGGGCGATGTGCGCATCCGCAATGACCAGCTTGACGATATGATCGTGCTGCGCTCGGACGGCACACCGGTCTATATGCTGGCCGTGGTGGTCGATGATCACGACATGGGCGTGACCCATGTGATCCGGGGCGATGACCATCTCAACAATGCCGCGCGGCAGATGCTGATCTACACCGCGATGGGCTGGGACGTGCCGGTTTTCGCGCATATTCCGCTCATTCACGGGCCGGATGGCAAGAAACTCTCGAAACGTCACGGCGCGCTCGGGGTCGAGGAATATCAGCGCATGGGCTATCCGGCGGCGGCGATGCGCAACTATCTGGCGCGGCTGGGCTGGAGCCATGGCAATGACGAGTTCTTCACCGATGCACAGGCGCGCGACTGGTTCGATCTGGCGGGAATCGGCAAATCCCCGGCCCGGTTGGATTTCAAGAAACTCGACCACCTGACCGCGCAACACATGAGCGCCGCCGAAGATGCTGCGCTGCTGCATGAATTAGAGGCATATCTCGGCGCGACCGACGCCCCCGCCTTGACGGAGCCGCAACGCGCCAACCTGCACAAAGCCCTTCCCCTGGTCAAGGACAAGGCGAAGAACTTCGGACAAATACTTGAAAAAGCGCAGTTTATCCTCGCCGAACGCCCGCTGGATATCGACGAGAAAGCGCAGGCCAGTCTCGATGATGTATCCCGTGGTATACTGCGGGAATTGACGCCGCGCCTGCAAAATGCTAACTGGGCGCGGGAAACATTGGAAGGGGTGGTCGGAGACGTCGCGCAGACACATGGGCTGGGTCTGGGCAAGATTGCACAACCCCTGCGCGCCGCGCTCGCCGGACGGACCACCAGCCCCAGCGTTTTCGACATGATGCTCCTTCTGGGCCAGGACGAAACCCTTGGCCGGCTACAAGATGCGACGACCTGAACCCGCGACCTAGGTCGCAGCGCGCAGGCCCTGATCTGCCTCGATGGAACTCTTCCCTCAGGCCCAAAAGAAAGGTTGATGAATGACAAACGGGACAAACACTGCCAAGTTGACTATCGGCGACAAGGTCATTGATCTTCCGGTTCTCAAACCCTCGGTCGGCCCGGATGTGCTGGATATCCGAAAGGTCTATGCCCAGGGCGACGTCTTCACCTATGACCCCGGCTTCACGTCGACCGCGTCCTGTTCCTCCACCATCACCTATATCGATGGCGACAAGGGCGAATTGCTCTATCGCGGCTATCCCATCGAACAGCTGGCCGAAAAATCACATTACCTCGAAACCTGCTACCTGCTGCTTTACGGCGAACTGCCCTCGGCCGCGGATCTTGAGGATTTCGAACTGCGCGTGACCCGCCACACGATGCTGCATGAACAGATGCAGTATTTCTTCCGCGGTTTCCGGCGCGACAGCCACCCGATGGCGATCATGACCGGCGTCGTGGGGGCCATGTCGGCCTTCTACCACGACAGCACCGACATCAATGACCCCTGGCAGCGCGAAGTCGCCGCGATCCGCATGATCGCCAAGATGCCGACAATTGCCGCCTGGGCCTATAAATATTCCATCGGCCAGCCCTTCGTTTACCCGAAAAACAGCCTCGATTATGCGGGCAATTTCCTGAACATGTGCTTCTCGGTCCCGGCCGAGGAGTATGTCGTCAACCCGATCCTGTCCCGCGCGATGGACCGGATCATGATGCTGCATGCCGATCACGAGCAGAACGCCTCGACCTCGACCGTGCGGCTTGCGGGCTCCTCGGGCGCCAATCCTTTCGCCTGTATCGCTGCCGGGATTGCCTGCCTCTGGGGGCCTGCGCATGGTGGCGCCAATCAGGCCTGTCTGGAAATGCTGCAGGAAATCGGCACTGTCGACCGCATCCCCGAATATATCAAGCGCGCCAAGGACAAGGATGATCCCTTCAAGCTGATGGGCTTCGGCCACCGGGTCTACAAGAATTTCGACCCGCGCGCCAAGGTGATGAAGCAATCGGCTGACGAAGTGCTCGGCCTTCTGGGCATCGAGGATAACGAAACGCTGAAGATCGCCAAGGAACTGGAGCGCATCGCGCTGGAGGACGAGTATTTCGTCCAGAAGAAGCTCTATCCAAATGTCGATTTCTATTCCGGCATCATCCTCGAAGCGATGGGTTTCCCGACATCGATGTTCACTCCGATCTTCGCGCTGTCGCGCACTGTGGGCTGGATTTCGCAGTGGAAAGAGATGATCGCGGACCCGGAGCAGAAAATCGGCCGCCCGCGCCAGCGCTACACGGGCGCGCCCTCGCGCGACTATGTGGAAATCGAGACACGCTAAGGCCAACTCGCATCGAACACCCCTGCCGCCCCTGACCGGGGCGGCTTTTTGATTGGCGAAAAAGGAACCAGTCGCGCCGCCCCTGCGTATCACCCACATGAAACAAAACCTGCCCGTCCTGACCCTGCTCGCTACCCTCGCTTTCGTGGTCTCCCCGCTCGTCACTGACCCGTTTTCGGGCTTCGCGCCCGACCGCTTTCCGGTGCCGCAGATCGACCCGCCCGTACAACCGGCGGGCTATGCCTTCGGCATCTGGGGGCTGATCTATCTCTGGCTTGTGGTCATGGCTGTGGCGGGCGTCACGCTGCGCCGCCACGCGCCGCAATGGCAAGGCGTGCATCTGCCGCTGATCCTCAGCCTTGGCCCCGGCGCGGTCTGGCTCTGGGTCGCAGGCTTCGCACCGCGCGCAGCGACCGTGCTGATCTTCTGGATGATGGCGACCGCGATCTGGGCGCTCTTGCGCACACCTGCGCAGGACCGTTTCCTCTTGCGCCTGCCCGTCGCGCTTTACGCGGGCTGGCTGACAGCGGCGGCGCATGTCTCGCTCGGCATCAATCTTGGCGGCTTCGGCATCGCCCCCGCAGAAATCGCCGCCATCATCGCGCTTGCGCTCGCCTCCGCCGTGATGCTCACCACGCTCTATTTCCGCCCTGACCTGCCGGATTACGGGCTGGCTTTCGTCTGGGCGCTGGTGGCGGTGATCGTGGCGAATTGGGGCGGCGCAGCGCTTGTGCTGATCGCAGCTGCCGTGGCGCTTCTGCTTGTGGTTTTCGCGATGATCCGGGGCCTGCGCTCTGGACAGCTTGCGCATGGGCTGTAACACAAGGGACCGACGCCCCTGACCCGGACCCTTGCCATGCCCCATGACCCGCTGATCTTTGCCCCCGACGGCTCTGTCACCCGCCTGCGCGCGATCATGCGCGCCCTGCGCGACCCTGACACGGGCTGCCCCTGGGATATCGAACAGGATTTCGCCTCCATCGCGCCCTACACGATCGAAGAAGCCTATGAGGTCGAGGATGCCATCACCCAGCAAGATTGGCCGGCGCTCGAAGGCGAATTGGGCGATCTGCTGTTGCAGGTCGTCTATCACGCGCAAATCGCCGAAGAAGCCGGGCATTTCAGCTTTGAAAGCCTCACCCGCGCGATCAGCGACAAGATGCTGGCCCGCCACCCCCATGTCTTCGGCAATGAGAGCCGCGATAAAAGCGCCGAAGATCAGACCGTCGACTGGGAGCGCATGAAAGCGCAGGAACGCGCAGCCCGCGACCGGGGCGGCGTGCTCGACGATGTGGCGCTCGGCCTGCCCGCACTGATGCGCGCGGTCAAACTGCAAAAACGCGCGGCCCGCGTGGGGTTTGACTGGCCCGACACCGATCAGGTGCTCGACAAGATCGTGGAAGAAGC
>SKIM01000265.1 GCA_007116445.1 Natronohydrobacter sp. | reverse complement strand
CGCCGAGCGGGTTCATGTTCGCCACGAACTCTGCCACATAGGCATTGGCAGGGCGCGCAAAGATCTCTGATGGGGTGCCGCATTGGATCATCCGCCCGCCCTCCAGAATGGCGATGCGATTGCCGAGTTTGAAGGCCTCGTCGAGATCGTGACTGACAAAGAGGATCGTGCGTTTCAAGCGCGCCTGCAATTCCAGAAGCTCGTCCTGCAGCCGGGTGCGGATCAGCGGATCGAGTGCCGAGAAGGGCTCGTCCATCAAGAGGATCGGCGCGTCCGTGGCAAAGGCGCGTGCCAGCCCCACGCGCTGCTGCATCCCGCCAGAAAGCGCGCTCACGGGTTGGTCGGCCCATTGCGTCAGCCCGACAAGCTCAAGCTGTGTTTCGATCTTTTCGCGCCGCGCCTTGCGGTTCATCCCCGCCAGCTCCAGCCCCAGCCCGACATTCTCGCGCACTGAACGCCAGGGCAACAGGCCGAATTGCTGGAACACCATCGCCACATGGCGCGTCCTGAGCTTGCGCAGCTGCGCCTTGCCGGCTTTGGGAACCGAGACCAGTCCGCTTCCGTCATGGACCAGAACATCGCCCTGCACGATGGGATTGAGCCCGTTCACGGCCCGCAGAAGCGTCGATTTGCCTGAACCCGACAGCCCCATGAGAACGACGATCTCGCCCATGCCCACATCGAGCGAGCAGTCATGCACGCCCAGCACCTGCCCGGTCGCCTGCTTGATCGCGTCGCGGCTCTGGCCGGTTTCCATCATCGGGATGGCCTTGTAGGGGGACGCGCCGAAGACGATTGACACGTTCCGGAAGCGGATCGCGGGATCACTCATCTCTTCACCTCCACCCGCAGCATCCGGTCGAGCATGATCGCGACCGCGACAATCACAGCGCCTGCTTCAAAGCCAAGTCCCGCATTGACGGTGTTCAGCGCCCGCACGATGGACACGCCAAGCCCCGGCGCGCCGACCAGCCCGGCGATCACCACCATCGACAGCGACAGCATGATGGTCTGGTTCAGCCCTGCCATGATCTGCGGGAAGGCATAGGGCAGTTCGACCTTGAGGATGCGCTGACTTGTGGTCGCGCCAAAAGCCGTGGCGGCTTCGGACAGCGCCTTGGGGGTGGAGCGGATGCCCAGTTCTGTCAGCCGGATCGCGGCGGGCATGGCGAAGATCACCGTCGCCACCAGCCCCGGCACCATGCCCAGCCCGAACAGGACCAGAACCGGGATCAGATAGACAAAGACCGGCAGCGTCTGCATCAGATCCAGAACCGGGGTCAGCGCGCGGTAGAAGCGCGGGTGATGCGCCGCATAGATGCCCAGCGGCACGCCCACGCCCATGCAGACCACGCAAGAGGCCAGAACAAGCGTCAGCGTCTGCATCGTCAGGATCCAGTAGCCCTGGTTCAGCGCGAAAAGCAGGCAGGCCGCGACGATCACGACTGGCACCACACGGCGCTGCAGCAGAAAGGTGAGTGCGCAGAACCCCGCAATCACGACAAAGGGGTGGGGGGTCTGCAAGGCCGCGCCCAGAAGCCCGATCATGCTGCGAAGTGCGGCTTCGAGACTGTCAAAGGCCGTGATGAACGTGTCCTGCAACCAGTCGAATGCGTTGGACACACTGCGCCCGACCGGGATCTTGTGATCGGTGATCAGGCGGGTCAGACTATCAGACACCTGCGTTCTCCGTCATGGGGGGCTGGCCCCGGCATCGGGCCGGGGCCGCGCGGTCGATCAGTCGAGTGTGGCCAGCACCGCGTCGAGCGCGTCGCCACCATCGCGGGTCTGCACGCCCTCCAGCCAGGGCGCAATCGCATCACGATTGGCGCTCAGCCAGGCCTGCGCAGCCGCTTCGGGGGCCGCGCCGTCATTGAGGATCGCGCCCATGATCTCGTTCTGCATCTCCAGTGTGAATTCCAGATTGTTCAACAAAACGCCCAGATTGGGACACTCGTCCACCAGACCGGCACGGGTATTGGTGAACACTTCGGCGCCGCCGAAATCCGGCCCGAACCAGTCATCGCCGCCTTCCAGATAGGTCATCTCGAAGCTCGAATTCATCGGATGGGGCTCCCATCCCAGAAAGATCACCGGCTCACCCCGGCGGTCCGCGCGGGCGATCTGCGCCAGCATCCCTTGCTCGGAGCTCTCAACCAGCTCGAACCCGCCCAGCCCGAAGGCATCGGCCTCGATCATGTCGAGGATCAGCCGGTTGCCGTCATTTCCCGGCTCGATCCCGTAGATGCGGCTTTCCAGCGCCTCTGCTTGCGTGGCGATGGCGGCGAAATCAGTGATCCCGAGGGCCGCACCGTGGCTGTTCGTGGCCAGCGTGTATTTCGCCCCGGCCAGATTGCGACGCACAGTATCCACGGTTCCGGCCTCGCGGAACGGTGCGATATCGGCTTCCATCGTGGGCATCCAGTTGCCCAGAAAGACATCGACATCCCCGTTCGCCATGGATGTGTAGGTCACCGGCACCGACAGAACCAGCGTATTGGTCGTGTAGCCCAATGCGTCCAGAATCGTGGTCGTGACAGCCGTGGTCGCGGTGATATCGGTCCAGCCCACATCCGAGAAGGTGATGGTGGAGCAATCGGCGAAGGCCGGGGCGGCCGTCAGGCTTGCGGCCAGAAGCGTGGCAGGCAGGTGCAGACGTCGTGTCATAGGCAGAACTCTCTCTGTTGGGTCTTTTCTTGATTGACCAATCAATAAACAATCGGCTAGGCATGATGCAACAAGTAATGACGCAAAAATGCAGGTTGTGCCATGCCGAAGCTGGGGATGGAGCCTATCAGGCGCGATGCGCTGATCAAGGCCGCAATTGTCGAGATCGGTCAGACCGGGGCGCTGGATGTCACGGTGAGCCGGATTGCAAAACGCGCGGGCATGTCCTCGGCGCTCGCGCATCACTATTTCGGATCGAAAGAGCAGATGTTTCTGGCCGCAATGCGTCATGTGCTGTCGGTCTATGGGGCCGAAATCCGCGGCGCGCTGATTGCCAGCGACAGTGCGCAGGCGCGGATGCGGGCGCTGGTGCGGGTGTCTTTCACAGGCAGCAATTTCCGCCGCGAAGTTGTGGCGGCCTGGCTGAATTTCTACGTCATGGCTCAGCGCAACCCGGCGGCCGAACGCTTGCTGCGCATCTATCAGGCGCGGTTGCGCAGCAATCTGCGCCATGCCCTGCGCCCGCTCGCCGGTCCGCGCGCCCCCGATCTGGCCGAAGCCGCAGCGGCCATGATCGACGGGGTCTATCTGCGCGAGGCTCTGGGCCAGGGCGAGCCGGATGGCGCGCGCGCGGCCGCTTTGGTCGAAGGATGGATCGACGCAGCCATCGCAGGTGCATCGACATGAGAGCGCAACCCAAGGCCAGTCATTTCATTGCGGGCGCATGGGCCGAGGATACAGGCGGTGCGCTGATCGAAAGCGTCTATCCCGCCACAGGCGAGGTCATCGCGCAGCTGAATGAGGCGACGCCGCAAATCCTTGCGCAGGCCCTTGAGACGGCTGCGACCGCGCAGGCCGACTGGGCCGCGCGCGCACCGGTCGAACGCGGGCGCATCCTGCAGCGGGCCGCGGCACTCCTGCGTGCGCGCAACCGCGCCTTGTCCGAGCTTGAGACGCTCGACACGGGCAAGCCCTTGCAGGAAACGCTTGTCGCCGATGCCGCTTCAGGCGCGGATGCGCTGGAATATTTCGCAGGCTTTGCCGCGACAGTCACGGGCCAGACCATCCCGCTGGGGCGCGACATGGCCTACACGCTGCGCGAACCCTTGGGCGTCTGCGCGGGCATCGGGGCGTGGAACTACCCGATCCAGATCGCCTGCTGGAAAGCCGCGCCTGCGCTGGCTTTCGGCAATGCGATGGTCTTCAAACCCTCGGAAATGACCCCGCTTTCGGCGCTTGCGCTGGCCGAAATCTTTGCAGAGGCAGGTCTGCCCGCAGGTCTGTTCAATGTCATCCAGGGGCGCGGGGGCGTGGGCGCGGCGCTGGCCTCGGACCCGCGCGTGGCGAAACTGTCGCTCACAGGCTCCGTGCCGACGGGCCGCAAAGTGGCTGCAGCCGCGGGCGCAGCGCTCAAGCCGGTGACGATGGAACTGGGCGGCAAATCGCCCCTGATCATCTTTGACGACGCCGATCTCGACAATGCTGTGGGCGCGGCGATGCTGGCGAATTTCTACTCCTCGGGGCAGATCTGCTCGAACGGGACGCGGGTCTTCGTGCATCGCGCGGTCAAACCGGCGTTTCTGGAGCGGCTGGCCGCGCGCGCCTCAAAGATCATCGCGGGCGATCCGCTCGATGAGGCGACGCAACTGGGGCCGCTGATCTCGGAGGCGCATCTGGCGCGCGTGCTGGCCTATGTCGATGGCGCAAAGGCAGAGGGCGCGCGGCTGGTCTGCGGCGGCGCGCGGCTGGAGCGTCCGGGCGCCTTCATGGCACCGACGGTCTTTGCCGATGTGACCGACACGATGACGCTTGCGCGCGAAGAAGTCTTCGGCCCGGTCATGGCCGTGCTCGACTTCGACGGGGAGGACGAGGTCATCGCCCGCGCCAATGCCACGGAATTCGGCCTGGCCGCAGGTGTGTTCACGCGCGACATTGCGCGTGCACATCGCGTCATCGGGCGGCTGCAGGCGGGCACATGCTGGATCAACGCCTATAACCTGACGCCGGTGGAAATGCCCTTCGGGGGCGTGAAAGCCTCGGGCTTCGGGCGTGAAAACGGTCACGCGGCGCTTGAGCATTACACACGGGTCAAATCGGTCTACCTCGGCCTTGGGGATGTCGAT
>SKIM01000034.1 GCA_007116445.1 Natronohydrobacter sp. | reverse complement strand
TAAGGTGCCGCAGGAACATTTCCCGCAGATGGTGGGGCGGATCAGCTTCTTTGTGAATGCGGGCATCCGGTTCGTGACCGAGATGTGCAAGATGCGCGCGTTTGTGGACCTGTGGGACGAGATCTGCCGCGACCGTTACGGGATTGACGATCCCAAATACCGCCGCTTCCGCTATGGGGTGCAGGTGAACAGCCTCGGCCTGACCGAGCCGCAGCCCGAGAACAATGTCTATCGCATCCTGATCGAGGCCTTAGCGGTGACGCTCTCAAAGAAAGCCCGTTGCCGCGCGCTTCAGCTTCCGGCCTGGAACGAGGCGCTGGGCCTGCCGCGCCCCTGGGATCAGCAATGGTCGCTGCGGCTGCAACAGGTGCTCGCCTATGAGACGGACCTGTTGGAATTCGATGATCTGTTCGACAACAACCCGGCGGTGGATCGCAAGGTGGCGGAACTGATGGAAGGCGCGCGCGAGGAATTGGCGCGGATCGACGATATGGGCGGCGCGGTCAAGGCCATCGAATACATGAAGTCGCGGCTGGTCGAGGCCAATGCCGAGCGGATTACCGGGATTGAATCGGGCCAGACTGTGGTGGTGGGCGTCAATAAATTCACCACGACCGAGCCTTCGCCGCTGACCACGGGCGAGGATGCGATCATGGTCTGCGACCCGGAAGCCGAGGCCGACCAGATCGCGCGGCTGGACGCCTGGCGCGCCTCGCGTGACGGGGCGGCGGTGAAGGCCGCGCTGGCCGATCTGCGCGAAGCTGCACGCTCGGGGGTCAATGTCATGCCCGCCTCCATCGCGGCGGCAAAGGCCGGGGCGACCACGGGCGAATGGGGCGAGACTGTGCGCGCGGCCTTCGGGCAGTATCGCGGCCCGACGGGGGTGAGCCGCGCGCCGTCCAATCGCACCGAAGGGCTGGAGCCTGTGCGCGAGGCCGTGGATGCGGTCAGCGCCAAACTGGGGCGGCGGCTGAAATTCGTGGTGGGCAAGCCGGGGCTTGATGGGCATTCCAACGGGGCCGAACAGATCGCGGCGCGCGCGCGGGATTGCGGGATGGATATCCATTACGAGGGCATCCGTCTGACGCCTGCCGAGATCGTGGCGGCGGTGCGGGATCAGGACGCGCATGTGGTGGGGCTGTCAATCCTGTCGGGCAGCCATATTCCGCTGATGGAAGAGCTGATGCAGCTTATGCGTGCCGAAGGACTGGGGCATGTGCCGGTGATCGTGGGCGGGATCATCCCTGAAGACGATGCGGCACGGCTGCGCGCGATGGGCATTGCGCAGGTCTATACGCCGAAGGATTTCCAGCTCAACCAGATCATGATGGATATTGTGGGGCTGGTCGATCAGGCGCCGCTCGCAGCCGAGTGAGGGGGCGTCCTTGGGGGGATTGACCCCCCTGCGGCCGCCATTGCCATGGCTGTTGCGCGGGGGATGGGCCTTTCGCCGCGATATTTGGGACATGACGCAAGCCCGATCTGCATGCAGATCGGGCTTGCGTGTCCTATCGGCAGATAAACTGCTTGCTATTTGCGAAATTGGTAATATTATTTTACCAATGCGGCGATCAGGGAGGGTTTGTCCATGGAAATGCCCAAAGCCAATCCAGCGATATTGGCCAAGCGCAGTCGGGTGATCGAACGGCTCGCCGCGGTTGTTGCCCCTGAAACCCTGATCACCGACGAGGCCGAGTGCCGCGCCTATGAATGCGACGCGTTGACGGTTTACCGCTGCATCCCCATGGCCGTGGTGCTGCCTGGATCAACGCAGGAGGTCGCGGCGATCCTGGGGATCTGCCATGAGGAGGGCGTGCCGGTGGTGCCGCGCGGGGCGGGAACTTCGCTTGCAGGCGGCTCACTCCCGACGGAGGATTCGATCATTCTGGGCGTGGCGCGGATGCGCGACGTGCTGGAGGTCAGCTATGAGGACCGCGTGATCCGTGTGCAGACCGGCATCACCAATCTCTCGGTCACGGGCGAAGTGGAAAGCGACGGGTTTTTCTATGCGCCTGACCCGTCGAGCCAGCTGGCCTGCGCGATTGCCGGGAATATCGCGATGAATTCCGGCGGCGCGCATTGTCTGAAATACGGGGTGACGACGAATAATCTTTTGGGCGTGACGATGGTGCAGATGGATGGCACGGTTGTCGAGATTGGCGGCGCGCATCTCGACGCGGCGGGATATGATCTGCTGGGGGTGATCTGCGGCTCGGAAGGGCAGCTTGGGATCGTGACGGAAGCCACGCTGCGCATCCTGCCCAAGCCAGAAGGCGCGCGGCCTGTGCTGATGGGTTTTGACAGCAATGAGGTCGCAGGCGCTTGCGTGAGCGACATCATCAAGGCGGGCGTCTTGCCCGTTGCGATCGAATTCATGGACCGCCCCTGTATCCGCGCCTGTGAGGATTTCGCGCGCGCAGGCTATCCCGATTGCGAGGCGCTGCTGATTGTCGAGGTCGAGGGTTCGCAGGAAGAAATCGCCGAACAACTGGCCATGATCACGAAGATCGCGCGGAAGCACAATCCGGTTGAGCTGCGCGAGAGCCAGTCGGAAGAGGAATCGAAGAAGATCTGGCTGGGGCGGAAATCCGCCTTCGGGGCGATGGGGCAGATCAATGATTACATGTGCCTTGATGGCACGATTCCGGTCTCCAGCCTACCGCTGGTTTTGCGCCGGATTGGCGAGATGTCGCAGGAATTCGGGCTTGATGTGGCCAATGTCTTCCACGCAGGTGACGGCAACATGCATCCGCTGATCCTGTTTGACGCAAACAAGCCGGGTGATCTGGAGCTGTGTGAGAGATTTGGCGCGGAAATTCTGAAGCTCTGTGTGGAGGTCGGCGGCTGTCTGACCGGTGAGCATGGTGTGGGGATCGAAAAGCGCGATCTGATGTCGGTGCAGTTTTCCGAGGCCGATCTGGAAGCGCAGATGCGGGTCAAGGATGTGTTCGATCCGCGCTGGTTGCTGAACCCCGCCAAGGTTTTCCCACTTCAGGCGAGTGCTGCGCGGCGCGCGGCCTAAGGGGGCGTTGCCCCCTCACCAGCCCCCCGGGGAGGGGCTGGTTTCACCCCCAGGATATTGGGCAAGACTGAAAAGCAAGTTTGGGGAGGAGGGACGCCCATGCGGCCGGCCAATGAGGCAGAACTGTCCGAGATGATCCGCGCGGCGCAAGCGCCTTTGCGGATCGTCGGAGGGGGCACGCGCGATATCGGCAAGCCTGTTGCCGGCGAGGCGCTCAGCCTGCGCGGGCTGAGCGGAATCACGCTTTATGATCCGGGCGCCTTGACCGTGGTGGTGCAGGCGGGCACGGCGCTCTCGGTGCTGGAGGAGGCGCTTGCTGCCGAAGGCCAGCGCCTGCCCTTTGAGCCGATGGATATGCGCGCGTTGACGGGCGCAGAGGGCGTGCCCAGTGTTGGCGGGATGGTTGCGGCCAATGCCTCCGGCCCGCGGCGCGTGCAGGCGGGGGCGTGCCGCGACAGTCTGATCGGCGTGCGCTTTGTCGATGGCGCGGGCAATAGGGTCAAGAATGGCGGCCGTGTGGTGAAGAATGTCACCGGCTATGATCTGGTCAAGCTGATGGCGGGCAGTTGGGGCACCTTGGGGGTGCTGAGTGAATGCGCCTTCAAGCTGCTGCCCGTGCCTGAAGCGGAAGTAACGCTACTGGCTGAAGCCGATGATGCAGCCTCGTCGGTGGGGATGATGTCGCGCGCGTTGGGCACACCCTTTGAGGTGAATGGCGCAGCATGGGGTCGGGATGGACGGGTGGCGCTGCGGATCGAAGGATTTGCCTCGCAAGTGTCCTATCGCCGCGCGGCCCTGATCCGCGCGCTGGGCGGTGACTGGGACGTGCTGGAGGGCGCCGCCAGTCAGGCATTCTGGACGCGGATCCGCGATGTGAAGGGTTTTGCCGATGCGCCGGGGGATGTCTGGCGTATTTCTGTGCGGCCTTCCGAGGCCGCCGAGATTGTGGGGCGTGCAGCATGTCCGGTGATCTTGGATTGGGGTGGGGGGCTGATCTGGGCGCTTTGCGAGGAAGGCACCGACCTGCGCGCGCGCCTGGGGGATTTTACGGGCCATGCGACCTTGATCCGTGCGTCACAGGCCACGCGCGCGGCGCTGCCAGTGTTCCAGCCCGAAGCCGCCCCGGTCGCGGCACTCGCCAAGGGGCTGCGCGCCAGATTTGACCCGCGGGGCATCCTGAACCCCGGATTGATGGGATAGCCAAGAATGCAGACGAATTTCTCGCCCGAACAGTTGAAAGATCCGGCCATCCAGCGCTCGAATGAGGTGCTGCGTACCTGCGTGCATTGCGGGTTCTGCACGGCCACTTGCCCGACCTATCAGATCCTCGGCGATGAGTTGGACAGCCCGCGCGGGCGGATCTACCTGATCAAGGACATGCTGGAGCAGGGGCGTCCGGCAGATGCGCAGACGGTCAAGCATATCGATCGCTGCCTGTCCTGTCTGGCCTGCATGACGACCTGTCCGTCGGGCGTGCATTACATGCATCTGGTCGATCACGCCCGCGAATACATCGAAGCCACCTACAAGCGCCCGCTTTTCGAGCGCGTGCTGCGCTGGACGCTGGCGAAGATCCTGCCCTATCCGATGCGGTTCCGCGTGGCGCTTCTGGGCGCGAAGATCGGGCGGCCTTTTGCGGGGCTGATGCCGGATGCGCGGCTGCGGGCGATGCTGGAAATGGCGCCGAAAGTGATCCCGCCAGTCAGCCGCAATGACGATCCGCAGGTTTTTGCAGCCCAGGGTCCGCGCAAGATGCGGGTCGCGCTGATGACAGG
>SKIM01000019.1 GCA_007116445.1 Natronohydrobacter sp. | reverse complement strand
GCCATGGCTCTTGGGGAAGAAGGGTTTCAGACGCTCCATTTGCGCGTCAGTCAGCCAGAAAAGATTGCTCATTGATCGGTCTCCTTGCGGAGCGTGAATCACGCCGCAAGGCTGAAATCAACGGGTCCTGAGCCTAGGGAAGGATAAGCAGGATCCTGTTGACTTGCGTGATGCGGCGGTGCGGCTTGTCGCTTAAGGACGCACGCAGAGCGAAGCCGCGATGCGTTTCGATCAGGTTCGTCAACGCGGAACATATCTCAAACGCGAGGCCAGCTTGCTTGCGCCAAAACCTCAAGGCAATCCCCGACATGGCAAGCTGACCGGCGGAACAGGCTGGGTGGAACGCAGGATCGCGGCGCAGTCGGATCTGGCGATTGACGAAGTGAGCGCAGAACTGACTGCAAGGCAACGGATCAAGGTGCATCGCTCATCGGTCGGTCGGATGCAGCTCAGGCTCGGGCTGTGCCACAAAAAGACCCGCCAGCGTTTGAGCCGAAGCGCCAGGACGTGGCCAATCTGGCAGCCGGGTCTGCATCGGCAAACACCAGCCTCTCAGGCCAGTCATCTGAAAAGATGGGACTTCATCAACAAGAGAGAGCCATTGATGCGCCTTTGGTTCAAGCACAATGGCGAAGGCTGAAGACCTACATGGCCCGGGCCACGGGACGGGAAGCGCGTGGGCAGCGCCTCGTCGATGATGCGCTGTTTGAGCCTTGGCGCCAACGCTTTGCACCGCAATAGCCGATGTCGGGACCGACTCACTCATTTTCGATCAATCTACTTTTTGCACATGATAGCGCCACCGCCCATGGCTTTGCGCCGGAGCCGGAGCTTCTGGGATTGCTGTGGGATCATCACTCGGTCCCGGTAGGCATAGGGGCGATTTATCAACGGATTCGGTCTGACGGGCCTGTGCAACCCGATGCCGCAGGCGCGCCGAAGATCGGCGCGCCCATTTGAACCTACTCACCACTTCGGATCGCGGCCAGCATCCTTCGATTGATCCGAAAGACGAGACGGGGAATAACACGATCTGGCGCATGCATCCTGTCCCGCCCGTCCATTGATTGCATCTGCGACGCAGGGCACCTTTGATCAGGCCGCAGCGCGCTGGCGCATCTGGGTCGTGAATTCAGCCAATGCCTGACGCAGATCTTCGGCCTTCGATGCAAGAGAGGTCGAAGCGGCGGTTGTTTCTTCCGCGACAGCCGCATTTTGCTGGGTCACGGCATCGAGATCAGCCACACCCGAATTGATCTGATCAAGCCCCGATGACTGTTCGGCGGCCGCCGTCGCAATTTCGGCAATATACACTGCAAGCTCGCTCGCCCGATCATTCAGACTATCAAGACTAACGCCAGCTTTCTGTACCAGTTCCGCACCATTTCCAACATGTTGCGCGCTTTCACTGATCAATGTCTTGATCTCTTGTGCGGATTCAGACGCGCGCTGCGCAAGCCCGCGCACCTCTGACGCCACGACAGCAAAGCCACGCCCGGCATCACCGGCCCGCGCGGCCTCGACCCCTGCGTTCAATGCGAGAAGATTGGTCTGAAACGCAATACCATCGATCACATCGGTAATCTGATTGATCTTTTGTGAACTTGTCTCGATCATCCGCATCGCCTCAATCGCGCGGCCCACATCTGCGACACCCTGCTGCGAATTTTCGCTCGCCGTTCGGCTGACACCTTGAGCAGCACGCGCACGCGTCGCTGTGCTGCGGACGGATTCGGCAAGCTGCGACAATGCGGCGGACGATTGTTCGAGTGTCGCCGCCTGCGTTTCAGCGCGCCGTGCCAATTCGTCAGATGCGGAATTGATTTCGCGCGATGCTAGGGTCACCGATTCGGCTGCGGTGGTGACTTCTCCCATCATCCGCGCAAGCCGTTGAAGTGCTGTATTATAGCTCTGCCGCAAGGCATCATATTCGATTGGGAACGGGTTTGATGTCGGGCTTTCGATCTGGGTGCTCAGATCACCCGAGGCCAGTCGATCAAGCCCATCGCCGATCTCGCGCACAATTCGCGTCTGCCGCGCCATTTCACGCGCCCTCTCGGCATCGACTTCCTGTCGCGCGGCCTCGGCTTCGGCTTCCAGGCGACGGGCCTCGAGTGCGTTATCACGGAAAACGGCGACTGCTGAAGCGATCTTGCCTATTTCGTCGGCCCGATCACGATACGGGATGTCGACATTTGTATCACCTGCAGCGAGATGTTTGACCACTTCGGTCATTTTCTGGATGGGACGCGAAATGAATTGCGCGCCAAGCCAGGCCAGCAGAAGCGTGACTGCGAGAACAGCGCCCGCGACCAACACAGAGAGGTTGCGTGTGGACGTAACCTCTCTGAGGATGGTCGCGCGGGGAACTTCCATGATCAACGTCCAGTATTCGGACATTCCTTCAAACCTGACTTGATCGACCATTTGCAGCTTCGTCACCCCATCGCGAACGACCTGACCTGCAGCCCCCGAGGATAGTGCTGCGCCAATTTCTCCGAGTTCCGAATCAGTTGCGGTAACGCCAAGACGTGCAGCATCGTGATGTGCCACCCACAGGTCGTCGCCCCCAAGAAGGGCAACCCGGCCATCCCCGAACGGGCGCAACTGGTCGATTCGCGCCGATATATCGCTCAGCGCAAGATCGGCAGTCAGGATGCCAACAGGACGCCCATCGCGACGCACAACGCCGCTGATGGTCGTCATGAGCACGTCCTGCCCATCGACCGGGTAAATATAAGGCGGCGTGATCAGGGTGCGGTTTTCACGCATTGGCCTGTCATACCATTCTTCAGTCCCTGCCTCCGGGCTCATGTCAAGCAGTTCTACAGCGATCTGGCCGCGCTGATCGAAGTAAAAATAGGGTGCGAAACGGCCATTTTCGTCAGTCAGCGCATGATTGCGGAAACGCGCATCCCCGTCACCAAAGGCTTCGGGTTCGAAAACCAGCGTCATGCCCACGAGATCCGGGCGACTGCGCAGGAATTGCTGTGTCAGATTGCCAAGCAGATCACGATCAACAGAGGGGCCGGCGATGACGCCTTCGACGGTCGCGACACCTGTCGCCACCATCGCTGCAACCATGTTGAGCTCCTGCCCGATCGTGGCGGCATATTCGCCCAGCAAAGCCCGACCATGCGCCTCAGCCTCCGTGCGCGAATTCTGTTGCATCAAGAGCGTGGCAAGCGTGATCACGGTCGCCATGGAGAGAGCGATCAGCACTGCGGCGCTCACTGCCATCTTGGCCCTGATGGAAATCGCTGACATCATTGGTTCTACCCCGGATTCTTCATTTTCCTGCTCTTGATAGCGCCAAACCCTTAATGAAGCTTTCATGCCCCCATCTTTCGTGCTGGCAAATTTGCCACGGCCTGTTGCGTGGACAGCAGGCTGAATGCCCTGTGCCGGAAATGACGCGATATGCGCGTTGCGCGACGGCGGTGCGCGACAGGTTTTCGTCGGGATGGACAGTTGGACAGGGCCAACCGTGATATTCCGCCGGCCTGACAGTGCTGATTTCGGCTATGCCTGCCCCTGGCCCGCCAAGACCTGTAATCTAAACCAGGATGCGCTCGGGGTAATCGGTAATGATACCATCCACCCCGATGTCGCGCATGCGCGCAATATCGTCAGGCGTGTTGACGGTCCAGGCGTTGACCGCGACACCGAGATCCTGCGCGCGCATGACCCGTGCCCTGGTCAGATCGCGGTGATACGCGCACCAGCAGCGCCCGCCCTGTGCCGCGATCAGGTCGGGCAGACTGTCAGCATGCCCGGCAAGTGAGAGCCCCGCCATCCAGGGCGAGCCCTCGAAAATCGTCAGGTGTTCGCCGGGTTGCTCATAGGACAGATACCCACGCGCCAGATCGGGGGCGCGGCGCTGCAATTCGGCCAGAACGCGCCAGTCGAACGAGGACACGAGCACGTCGCCCGAAACGCGATGACGCGCAAGCGCCTGCAACAGCGCCTCGACCAGCATCGCGGGCGGGTCGCCCAGATCGTCACGCGTGGCATAGGATTTGATTTCGATGTTCAGGATCAGCCCGCTGTCACCCGCGGCCCAGTCCAGAACCTGATCAAGGCTGGGGATGCGTTCCCCGTCGCGCGGCTGCTGATCGGGATAGGCGGTGCCATAGGCGTGATCGGGATTGAGCCGCCCGATGTCATAGCTCTGCAGCTGCGCAAGGCTGAGGTCATGAATTTTCGGCCCTGCTTCGCGCAGCCACTGACCATCAGCTCCGCGCGCCAGCTGCATCGGCATGAACGGGTCATGAACCACGACCGGCATATGACCGGCGGCATTCTGGACATCGATCTCAAGCCCCTGCGCGCCGGTTCTGCGCAGGTAGCGAAAGCTGGCCAGCGTGTTTTCGGGCAGCACACCGCGCGCGCCGCGATGCCCATAGATGATCGGCGCGCCTTCGGGCCGGCGGAACGGGTTCAGTGTCATGCCACGCGCTTGCCTGTGGCCTGGTCGAAAGGATGCAGTTTGTCGCGTCTGATGCTGAAGGTCAGCTGCGATCCCTCCTGAACATCCGGCACATGCGGCAGGCGCGCGACGATCGTATCCGTGATCCCTTCAAAGGTCAGATGCAGATGGCTTTCGGCCCCTGCGGGTTCAAGCAGCATCAATTGCCCGGTGAGCGCGATCTCATCCGCGCCAGCTGGCGCCAGCGAGAGGTCTTCGGGACGCAGGCCCACAAGATCAGCGGCGACAGGCATATGCGCCAGGGCATCTGCCGCGACCAGCTCGCGCAGATAGGCGGCCGGCAGCATGTTCATCGCAGGCGATCCGATGAAACCGGCGACGAATG
>SKIM01000201.1 GCA_007116445.1 Natronohydrobacter sp. | reverse complement strand
TCAGGGCACAAGGCGGCTTTATTCGCGGACGGGCGACGACATCTCGGGCGCGTTTCCCGATCTGCTGGAGGCGCTGACATTCGACGGTGTGATCGACGGTGAATTGCTGATCCGACGCGGCGCGCAGGTCGCGCCCTTCCATGAGTTGCAAACAAGGCTGGGCCGCAAACAGGTCAGCGCGAAGATGCGCGAAACCCACCCTGCGGCCCTGCGCGCCTATGATCTGCTGCTGCTTGATGGCCATGACCTGCGCCCCCAGCCGCTGCACGCGCGCCGCGCGACGCTTGAAGCGCTGATCCCCCGGCTTGACCCGGCGCGCATCGATCTGTCGCCGCTGCTGCCGCTCAGCGATTGGGACGCCCTGGCCACAATGCGCGCCGACCCGCCCGACCCGGTGATCGAAGGCGTGATGATCAAGCATCGCGACAGCCCCTATCTGGCCGGGCGGATCAAGGGGCATTGGTTCAAATGGAAGCGCGATCCGATGCGCGTGGATGCTGTGCTGATGTATGCCCAGCGCGGGCATGGCAAACGCTCGGGCTATTATTCCGATTTCACCTTCGGCGTCTGGGATGCAGGCCAGCTTGTGCCTGTGGGTAAAGCCTATTTCGGCTTCACCGATGCGGAACTGAAGGAGCTGGACCGCTTCGTGCGCAACAACACCACCGAGCGCTTCGGCCCGGTGCGCGCCGTCAAACCCGAGAAGGTCGTCGAAGTGGCCTTCGAGGGGCTGAACCGCTCGCCACGCCACAAATCAGGGCTGGCGATGCGCTTCCCGCGTATCGCGCGCATCCGCGATGACAAACCCGCCGCCGAGGCCGACCAACTGGCCACGCTGTTGGCGCTTCTGCCCGACGCCTGAGCGCTGTCGCGACGCTCTATTCCCTTTCGGAGCAATCGCGCCTATGATCGCGCATCTCTCACGCAGCCAGAACCGGACCCGCCCTTTCATGCGAAACGCCCCGGCATTTTCGGTCATCATCCCGGTGCATGACGCAATCACGACCTTGCCCGACACGCTCGCCTCGCTGCAGGCGCAGAGCTGCGCCGATTGGGAAGCGCTGATCATCGACGATGCTTCGGCCGACGGCTCGGCCGCATGGGTGGCCGAGGCCGCGCGCCACGACCCGCGCCTGCGCCTGATCCACGACCCGGCCCTGCAACACCCGCGCGGCACGGCAGCGGCGCGCAATATCGGTCTGGATCAGGCCCAGGGGCGCTATATCGCGTTTCTCGATGCCGATGATCTTTGGCTGCCCGACAAGCTGCAGCACCAACTGACCGCCTTCGAGCGCGGCGCGCGCATCGTTTTCGTGTCTTATGAACGCATCGATGCTGCGGGCCGCAGGCTGGGCGTGATCCGCGCGCGCCCGCGCGTGGATTGGAAGGCCGCGCTTTATGGCAACCCCATCGGCTGCCTGACCGGTGCGTTTTGCCGCGCAAGCTTCGCGCGGGCCCGCATGCCACAGCGCAACCTGCACGAGGATTACGCCTTCTGGCTCTCGCTCTTGCGCCAGGGCGAAACCGCGATTGGCCTGCCCGAGATCCTTGCGCGCTACCGTGTGCGCAAAAACAGCCGCTCGGCCAACAAGCTGCGTGCCGCCCGCGCGGTCTGGGATATTCTGGGTGAGCAGGATATCGGGCTGGGGCAGCAACTGGCCGGGTTTGCGGGCTATGCCTCGCGCGCAGTGCTGACACGCGCGCGCCCCTGACCCATCGGCGCGCGCCGCGTCAGGACAGTGCGCTTGCGCCCGGATCACGGCCAGACCGCCCCGCGCGCCCTCCCCCCGCCCCAGCGACCGCAGATCAGGGTTGGACAGTGAAATCCTGAACCCGGATGGCCATATCAAGATGCCGAAGGAAATTCTGCGCCAGGAGCTGCGCAGTTGCGCCCAGGGGATCATCCACGCGCACGGCCCATTGCAGATGCACCGCCGTCTCGGTCTGGGCCACGCTGAGGGTGACATCAGCGGCACTCTCGGAAGGCCGCACCAGAACCGCCCCGTCGCGCCAATCGAACTGATGGCGGACCCGTTGCGGCACAAGCCTGGGCAATTCGGTTGCCAGATAGGCCAATGGCGCGGCCCCGGCGGCTCGCGTCTCGTTCAACCGAAGCTGCAGCCCCGAAGGCGTGATCCGTTCCCGCATATCGCCCAGCCAGATCGGGCACTCAAAGGCGAACGGACCCAGCATCTCTTCCAGCCCGGCAGGGCGACGGTCATGCATGGCCACCAGCACCCAATCGAGCGGCGCGACCTCAAGCTCCGACAGCGTCTTGAGAAACATCGCCAGGACCAGGGTCTGAACTGTGCTGCCCGTCGCTTCCGCCACAGGCTGCAACTGTTCAAGCATCTCCGGGGCAAGATGGTGCTCGAAGATTTCAACGGCAGCGACCGGCGCCGTCTCGGTCTGGTCGCGTGTCATGCAGAGTTCAGGCAGCAAGGCGCGCCACCAGTCGCAGGCCTCGGGAAACCCGGTCTCGCCTGCGGCATAATCCGTGTATTGCAGCTTTGGCGCCGGCCAATCCATCTGCGGATTCAGCCCGGCGCAGAAGGCTTCATAAAAGCGCAGGATATCCGCGCGCAGCAGATCTGTCGTGCACGGATCGGCAATTGCATCGGACAGCACCGCGATCACGATGCCCTGACTGCTGTCCTGCACCAGCTCGGCACACCATAGAAGCTGATCAGACAGGGGTCGCTCGGCCAGAACCCGTGTGCGCTCGGCAGCGATGATGTCGATATTGCGGAACGGGCGCAGCGCCGCGATCGTGTCGAAAGGCAGCGCCATGCCCGGTGACAGGCAGATATGATCCAGCCCGTCAATCGAGACGAAGCTCATCTGCAAAATGTCATGGCGCGCCTGCAGGGCCTGAAACGTGGCTTCCAGCGCTGCGGCATCGGGCATCGGCAACACGATGGGCCGCATGGCCACGACACCGTGACGCCCCCCCACACGCTGGCGCGACACTGCGACCACGATGCGCTGGATGACACTCGCTGGCAGCGGCCCGTGCCGATCCGCGCGCGGCAGGGGCGCGACTGATGTGGTTTCCTGCGCGCTTTCGGCAGGCTGACCCGGAGCCTCGATAATGCGCCATTCGGCCGGATCCACGGGGCCGCATTGCGAGCCTGTCAGCTTGCCGACCAGCCGGTCCCAATCGGATTGCGCCAACACATCTGTCGCAGCAACGATCCCGAGCCGCCCTTCCGCCCAGACGGCCTGCAGAAAAGGCCCCTGCCCGGCTTTTTCGAGAAATGCAGCGCACATTTCGTCAAACTGGCACTCCGACACTTCTTTCCAGGCGAAAGGCTCGTCGTTGAACACCACCCCCGGGCCCAGGGCCTCCATCTCTTCTTCGATGAATGTCACGAAAGCATCCGCAAGCAGGTTCAGGTCCACATGCGTCGGGACTGACAGAATCAGCAAATCTCCCTGAGACTGCGGAGGATTCGACATGTGCCCCTCAAGAAATTGCGCCAAGAAGACGACGGGCTACTGTCAGATTATGGCACGACTTTGGTTTTTCTGTAACATTGGCTGGATTAATGCACTTGGTCATAGGCATTGCACGCAGACTGCGCAGCAATTTCGCAAAAATACCATCCTCTCGCCCAAGATTGTTTCGCCAAAACAGCGCGCTGCATCATCACCGCTGAACCAGCCTCCCTGCACCGATCCTTCCCGCGGCCATGGCTCAGCGCCAGTGATCGGCCCGGCGTTTATGCGGATAGGGCAGATTGGTCGCAACCCGGCGATTATACTCGGCTTGCGACAGATAGCGCAGATGCAACGCCCTGCCGGAGAACTGCGCAGCAAAGGCCGCGCGTGTCCATTGGGCAGGGCCGGAATGCCACCAGGCATAGGGCGCGTCCGTCTGATCCAGCGCAGCGATCACCTGATCGCGCGCGGCGCAACTGACCGGATGATCCGGCACTGCGGCCAGGAAATTATTCGCAACTGTCCCGAAACCACGTTCCAGACAAAACACAGCGCGCGCCCCGCGCAGCCAGGGCGTGACTGGCAGGCGCGGGACTTCATCGAGATCGGCGAAAACACCGCCCTCGCGCGCGATCCAGCACAGCCGGAACAGATCGGCCCGCAGCGCAGGCTGCTCAAGCGCGGCAAAGCGCTCTGCGACTGACGCGGGATAGGCGCGGGCCAGCCAATCCTGCGCGCGGGCCGCGTCAAACAGATGATGCGTGAAGTCGGGATGCAGCTTGCGCCAGACCTCCAGCGCGCGGGCGATGGCAGGGCCTGGCGGACCTTGCCAGTAATGCGCGATCTGGCGCGGGATCGGATCAGTCGGCGCAGCCGTGAAGGCCAGCGCGCCCTCGCCCGCGGCACGGATCATCAGAAGGGCCGACAGGCCCGGCGAGGCCGCAAGCGCCGCCAGCCCCCCCTGCGCCAAAAGATCCGCCACGCGCCCGCCCCGCCAGATAGCCGGGTCAAGACGCGCCGCAGCCTGGGCGGCATCCTCGGTGATCCGGTCGCGCACATCCGCAGGCACGAAAGCCCCGATCTGCGCCGCCTTGAGCTGGTTGAACCGGGCATGGGCAGTTTGCGCGGCGCTGAAATCCCCTTGCTGAAAGGCGATCCGCGCTTCGGTCAAGGGCAACACCATGCGGTCAGGATAATGCGCCGCAAGTGGGGCGAGCGCGGCGCGTGCCGCGTCAGGCTGAAGCTGCGACAGCGCAATCTCGGCCCCGAGCACGGTAATTTCCGCCTGCTGCAGCGGGTCCACGGCGCGGGCCTGCGCACGGGCCAGAGCCTCGCGCGCCGCCTCCAGACGCCCGGCGGTCCAGAAAATCTCGGCCCGCAGCGCCGCCAGC
>SKIM01000139.1 GCA_007116445.1 Natronohydrobacter sp. | reverse complement strand
GCGTTCAGGGCCGCCATCTTGCCGCCCTTGACCAGATCGAGCACATGCAGCCGCCAGCCGCGCGGCTCGGCCATTGCAGTGAAACGCTGCGCGACGCCCACTGTGTCATCCGTGCAGCCATTGGCGATCACGATGACCTCGACCGTGAAGCCTGGCACCGGTTCGGAGGAGAAAAGCGCTTTCAGGCAGCTGCCGATATAGCGCTCTTCGTTGCTTGCGGGGATCAGGACAGACAGGATCGGGGTCACGGGCGCGCCTTTGCAGGGTCAAAACCGACGAGAGCATTCCAACGAGGGTTATCATCTTTCAGATGGCGCAACACTCCGAAACTGCCCCAGCGATCGGCGCGGCGAATGTCGGAATAATGCACGAATTTGCCCCCGCCACCGGAAAACCAACCGTCCAGAAGTTGAGAATAGAGAAGCCCCATCCCGTCTGAATAATTCATATAGACGAAGAGATCGGACAGGTCCGCATCCTCCATCACCGGGCCGATGCCGACCAGATGCGTGCCCGCTTCATAGGCGACCAGATCGAGGCCCCAGCGATCGGCCACGTCCCGATGATAGGGCAGATAGCGGTCCAGAAAGTAACGCACTGTGTCGCGCGGATCGCCGCTATGGCGCCCGTCGAGAAGTTCTTCGGTGAGTTTCTGCTCAAGGCGCGCATGGCTGCCCTTGCGAATGGCGCGGGCGCGCGCGTCACCGGTCAGACCGCGCGCTTCGGCCGCGCTGCGGGCGATCCCGCGCGCTTCGGCCAGCCAGTCGCGCACCAGCGGGGCCTTGTCTTCCATGCCCAGAAGCCCGCTGAAATAGCCCGTGATCGCATAGGCATCAAACAGCGTCGGTGGGGCGGGGTTGTCGGGGTCTTCAGCCTGCCAATGGCGGGCCTCAAGCTGCTCTTCCAGTCCCAGCCAGCCGGTCTGCGTAGCGAGCACCCGGCGCAGACGGTGCTCCTGCCCTGCGAAGACCCGGTCGAAGATCTGCACCATTTCGGCGGCGCGCATCGCGTTCCATTCCTGCCAGAGATCGCGATTGCCCCAGCGTGCTCCGGCGGCCTCGGCGGCGTGATGGGCTTGCGGAAAACCCCAGTTCCAGGTCTCGTTCGAGAATTCGATCCAGGCGGTCAGGTCGGGGTCGAGCTGGTCGCGGATCAGTTCCGCCTTGGCTTCTATATAGGCGTCATCGGCCAGATGCGGGATGTTGAACCAGCCATCCGCGCCCATGTCATTGGCCACGCGGATCAGGATTTCGACCGGCACGCCGCGCGGGGTCCAGGTGTAGTCGTCGGGACGCGGGCGGTCGTCCCAGTGGCGCAGCTCGGTCTGATTGGTGTTCTGCCAGCCCATGAAGCGCAAAAGCGCCATGCCATCCATCCGCGCGCGCCAGTCAGGGTTCAGGATTTCGCCCGCCGCGTGGGCGGCCAGATGGTCCTGATGCACGATTTCGATATTGCGGATCGGGTCATCGGGGGCGGTGCTGCGGATGGTGATCTCAACCCCACCGGGGCCGGGCGTGGTGCTGAACCACAGTTCCTGCAGCCCGCGACGGCGCACGCCACCGACACGCCCGCTGATCTCCAGCTGTCCCTGTCCCTCATGCGTCAGGCGGTAATTTCCGGCAACGCCGCCAGTATCTTCGGCCAGATCAACGAGGATCAGCGTGGCGATACCGCGCAGCGCATCCGGCACGAAACGCGGCCAGCCTTGATCGTCCAGCGCGCCTGCGGCGATCAGATCCTCCTCGCTCCAGCCGCCCCATTGCCCATGCAGATGCCCGGTCCAGGCGCGGGCGGTTTTCATCACATCGATGAAGGGGCGCTGGGGCTGGTAGTCGCGCAATTCGGTCATGTTCATGCCCAGCCACGGCTCTGTCCCCGCCGCGCGGGGCGAGGCGAGCGGTTCTGCCTGCGCGCCCAGCGGCAGCGCAAGCACCAGCGCGAGAAGCATCCGGCGGATCATGGCGCAATTCCGGTCTGGGGCAGGCTGCGGGTCAAGTCCCAGACCACCTGCTGCATCAGCGCCGCGACCTCGGCCGAGGGCGCATCGGCCGCGCTGCCATCGGCGCGCGAGAGCCGGAAGGGCAGGCCGCGCGGGTCGATCTGATAGAGCGCCGCGACATGGGTCAGCGCAACCAGATAGGCGCCCAGATCATTGGGATGGATCGTGTCGCGCGTGCCGTCGGGGGCGCGTGCGAATAGCCCATGACGGTCCGCAAGCCCCGGCAGACCGCCTTGCGCCTCAAGCGCGCGCGTGAAGGCCGCCATGACTTGCCCTGCGGGGATCAGATGGATGTCGCCCGCTTCCGGCACCGCCATCGCTTGCGCCATGATCGTGCCTTGCCAGAGCGCGGGCAGATCCGCGTCGAGGCGGTCGAGCCAGCCCTCGGCAATGTCCGTCGCGTGCCAGGTTTCATAGAGAAACACGCGGATATCGGGGCGGTGCTGGCGGGCGAGGGCGGCCCATTTGGCGACATGGGGGCCAGAGGCGTGCCAGCGGATCGCGTCGCGCAGATCCACCATCTCGGTCAGGATCAGCGCATCATAAGCGCCGCTTTCCAGCGCTGCGCGCGGGTCGCGATGGGCGGCGCTGGCATTCATCTCGGCAAAGCCGTTGATCGGCTGTTTTGGATCCCAATGGTCACGCAGGCTGGTCCCCCAGCCCAGCTGACTGGCATAGCTGGCACCGGTGAACCCTGCGGCCTCGGCCAGTTGCTGCGTGAAAGCGGGGATCTCGGACCCGACAAGACTATGGCCCAGATGAAACACCGCCATGCCCTGCACCGGTGCCGCCAGCGGGGCCGCATGGCGCGCGGCCATCTCATCTGCGCTCAGCGCGGCAGGGGCAGGCATGGGCCGCAGCACCCAGATCACCGCGCCGACCGCCGCGACGACCACAAGCGCAAGGCTGATCAGGACAGGTCGAGCAAACATGGACCTCAGTCTCCAAGGCGTAGTCCGGCGCAATCTGACGCGAAATTGCGGCAATTGCACGACGCTGTGCCGCCCAGACAGTGACATGCGCGTGATCTTGCCCTCAACCCTTGGTGTGGCGCAGGCGCAAGGCTGCGCGGATCTGCCCCGGCAGGATCATGAAACACAGCCAGTAGCGCGCGGCCAGCCGCCTCGGATCAGAGATCAGCCGCCACAGCCATTCCAGCGCCAGCGCGCGGACCAGCTTCGGCGCGCGCTTCTGCTGGCCTGCGATGAAATCCAGCCCCGCCCCAATCGAGACGAAACCGATCTGCGGCACGCGGCTGCGTCCAAAAGCGGCGAATTGCTCCTGCTTGGGCGCGCCAAGCGCCAACAGACACAGCCGCGCGCCGGACTCGCTGAGATCTGCCAGCAGGCGTTCGGCGGCAGGCCCGGTCGGATCAAACCCCATCGGCGGCGCGATGCGGGCGGTCACGACCAGACCGGGGACACGCGCCTGAAGCTGCATGGCTGCGCGCTCCAGCACCTCGGGGCGACTGCCGAACAGGGCGACGGGCGTGCCAGTGCGCGCGGCCAGCTCTGTCAGCGGCGCGATCAGGTCAGAGCCGGGAATCAGCGCAACGGGACGGCGGGCGATGCGCGACAGCCAGACGATGGGATTGCCATCGGCCACGACGATATCCTGCCGCTGATAGGCGTCGCGAAACTTCGCGTCGCGGCCCAGTTTTACGAGATGATCCAGATTGAGCGTCGCCAGTGCAAAGCCCTGCTCACTGCGCAGCCGCGCTTCCAGATCGGCCATCAGCGTGTCGTGATCCGGGGTGGTCACGGCGATCCTGGCCGTGGCAATGTCGAAATGCATCTGTTCCGGGGTCTGAGCAGGCATGCGTCCCTCTTGGCTGATATTGGCGTGCGCAGGCCGCAGATCCAGTCTGACAAAGGGCCCGGCACATGTCAAAGCCCTGCCATCTGTCCTGCACAGAAAACGCTTCCCATGATGCAAACACAATGGCTATCTTTCCAGACAAGTCATTTTAAATTGCGCGGGGTTTGATCATGCGCTCGGGCATCATTTTTTCAGGCCTGACTTTTCTGGCCATCGCGGGATTTGACCCACTCGCAGCGCAGTCGCTCAATCAGGGCTATGCTGCGATGGATCGCGGTGACTTTTATGCCGCATTCTCGGCTATGCGCCGTCTGGAACAGGCCGGCGATCCCAATGCCGCGCGGATGCTGGAAGAGGTCTTTCTCACTCCGGGCACCGCTGCGCCGTCGCCACCTGTCGCGCCCCCAGCCCCTTCGCCATCTCCTGCCGCAGCCCCGCGCGTTGTTGCGCCCGCCCCGCCCATCCGCATGGCGCCCGCGCAGTCCCCACGCCCGCAGATGCGCGCTGCGCGCGTCCGCCCGCTGCCGCCGCCGCTCACGGACGCGGATTTCCGCGAGATCGATGCGCCGCTGGCCGCGATCGGGCATCTGCTGTTTTTCGACCCCATTCTGTCAGGCAATCGCGATACCTCCTGCGCGACCTGTCATCACCCGCGCCTTGGCAGCGGCGATGGGGTGTCGCTGGGGCTGGGCACCGGGGCCAGCGGGCTGGGCGATGCGCGCCAGCCTGCAGGGCCGCATGCGGCCAGCCAGCGCATCCCGCGCAATGCGCCGGGGCTGTGGAACCTCGGCGCGCGTGAGATTCACACGCTGTTCCATGACGGGCGGTTGGAAATCGATCCAGCGCAGCCTGACATACGTCTGAGCCCGCAGGGACCGCTGGGCTATCTGCAGCTCGACTCGATCCTCGCGGCGCAGGTTCTTTTTCCGCTGATCGCGGTCGAGGAAATGTCCGGGCGTCGTGGCGAAAACCCAGTCGCTGACGCGGTCCATGACGAGCGCATTCATGGCGACGACGGGGCCTGGGCACTCCT
>SKIM01000314.1 GCA_007116445.1 Natronohydrobacter sp. | reverse complement strand
GGGGGTTGGACATGGTAGCGCGCGCCCTGACAGTGGCATTTGAGGGGATCGAGGCGCGCATGGTCGAAGTGCAATGCGCGCTGTCACCGGGTCTGCCGTCCTTTCAGATCGTGGGCCTGCCCGACAAGGCGGTGTCGGAAGCGCGCGAGCGGGTGCGCGCGGCCCTGTCGGCGCTGTCGGTGGCGCTGCCATCCAAGCGGATCACGATCAATCTGTCGCCTGCGGATCTGCCCAAGGAAGGCTCGCATTTCGATCTGCCCATTGCCATGGCGCTGCTGGCTGCGCTGGATATCCTGCCTGCTGAGGAAATCGCTGACACCGTGGCGCTGGGGGAGTTGTCGCTGGATGGGGCGCTTGTGGCAGTGCTGGGGGCGTTGCCCGCAGCCATGACCGCGGCCGAGGGCGGGCATACGCTGGTCTGTCCTGAAGGCTGCGGCGCCGAAGCCGCTTGGGTGGGCAATACGCGCGTGTTCGCGCCCGCCAGTCTGGCGCAGGTGATCCGGCATTATTCCGGTCAGGCCCCGCTTTCCCCGGCCAAGCCGGGCGAGGTGCTCAGCGACAAGCCCACGCGCGATCTTTTCGACGTGAAAGGGCAGGAACGCGCCAAGCGTGCGCTGGAAATCGCAGCCGCAGGGCGTCATCATATGCTGATGGTGGGCACGCCGGGATCGGGCAAATCCATGCTGGCGGCGCGCTTGCCGGGCATTTTGCCCGATCTCTGCGCGGGCGAGGCGCTGGAAACCTCGATGATCCATTCAATTGCAGGACTGCTGGATCAGGGCGGGATTTCGCGGCTGCGCCCATTTCGTGAACCGCATCACACGGCCTCTGTTGCGGCGATTGTGGGGGGTGGAAAAGGGGCGAAACCGGGCGAGATTTCTTTGGCGCATAATGGTGTGTTGTTTCTGGACGAGCTGCCGGAATTCCCGCGCATGGTGCTGGAAACACTGCGCCAGCCGATTGAAACGGGCGAAGTGGTGGTGGCGCGGGCAAATGCACACATACGCTACCCCTGCCGGTTTTTGCTGATCGCGGCGGCCAATCCGTGCAAATGCGGCTATCTGTCTGAACCGGCCCGCGCCTGTGCCCGCGCGCCCGCATGTGGCGAGGATTACATGGGTCGTATTTCCGGGCCATTGATGGACCGGTTTGATCTGCGGGTAGAGGTGCCGCCCGTGGCCTTCAGTGATCTGGACCTGCCTGCATCGGGCGACAGCTCTGCCATGGTGGCCGCGCGCGTGGCGCAGGCACGCGCGGTGCAGTCAGAGCGATTTCAGGGCTATGAGGGCTTGCGCGTGAATGCAGATGCCGAAGGCGCGCTTCTGGAAGAAATCGCCAGCCCTGATGCCGAGGGCCGTGCGCTACTGACGCGCGCTGCGGAACGTTTCGGTCTGACGGCGCGCGGCTATCACCGTTTGCTGCGGGTTGCCCGGACAATCGCTGATCTGGACGGCGCGCAAGAGGTGCGCGCCCCGCACATGGCAGAGGCCATCAGCTACCGGCTGATGGGGGTGGCGGACACTGTGCCCGGATAAAGCTGGCGGCATCTGTCAGCGCTTTGCGCGATTCGGGCAACCAGCCGTGAAAGAACTGCCAGACATGGGGCAGATTGCCCCATTCCTGCAAAGTGACCTCTGCCCCTTCGGTGCGCAGATGATCGGCCATGCGACGGGAATCGTCGCGCAGGATTTCAGTGCGGGCGACCTGTATCAATGTGGGCGGGGCATCGGGGAAGCGCGCAAAAAGTGGCGAGATGCGCGGGTCTGAAGGGTCGGCCCCGTTCAGCACACGGTTGCGTAACTGTTCCAGCCGTTGTGGCGGCAGCAGAATCTCGGATTTGGCATTCTCGCGGATGGACGCGCCGGAATAGGTCAGATCGGTGAAGGGCGAAAATGCAAAGACACAGCCGGGGCGCGGCAGGTTTTCAGCGCAGATATGCCCCAACAAAGCCAGCGCCAGCCCGCCGCCTGCCGAATCGCCGCCCAAAGCGATTTGGTCTGCACGGTAGCCGCGCGCCAGAAGGGCGTGCCAAAGCGCTACGGCATCTTCGAATGCGGCAGGAAACGGATGTTCCGGGGCCAGCCGGTAATCGGGCAAAAGGCATGGCATCTGTGCCTTGCGCGCCAGATAGCCGCCAAGGGCGGCATGGGTGCGTGGGTTGCCCATCACATAGCCGCCGCCGTGAAAATACAGGATGAAACGGGCAGGGGGCGCGGGCTGCGCGGTCCAGAGCGCGGGGATGTCGCCGAACTGGTCAGGCGTGAAATTCAGGTAAGGACGCCCGCGCGCATTCAGCCATGCGCCCCGTTCAAACCATGCCCGCGCGGCGATGCTGTCGGGCTGACGGCCCAGCGAGCGCCGCGCGATCTGGCGCAGAAACACCCGCATGACCTTGAGTTGCCAGCTCACTTGCGCTTCGCCTCGATGGCCTCCCAGATCAGCGCCGCGCCATTGGTGCCGTCAAACCGTTCGAGTTCCTGCAGCCCGGTGGGTGAGGTGACGTTGATTTCGGTCAGGTAATCGCCGATCACGTCGATACCGACGAAAATCTGGCCCTTTTCGCGCAAGAGCGGCCCGATCGCGTCGCAGATCTCGCGGTCGCGCGCGGTCAGTTGCACAGGTTCGGGGCGGCCACCGACATGCATGTTCGAGCGGGTCTCGCCTGCGGCGGGAACGCGGTTGATTGCGCCGATAGCCTTGCCATCGACCAGAATGATGCGCTTGTCGCCCTTGGAAACCGCAGGCAGGAACTTCTGCACGATCAGCGGTTCGCGATTGATGCCGGTGAACAACTCATGCAGCGAGGCCAGGTTGCGGTCATTGGGGTCCAGCCGGAACACGCCCGCGCCGCCATTGCCATAGAGGGGTTTCAGGATCACATCGCCATGTTCGGCCTTGAAGGCGCGGATCGTGTCCAGATCGCGGGCGATCATCGTCGGGGGGGTCAGATCCGGGAATTGCAGGACCAGCAGTTTCTCGGGATAGTTGCGCACCCAGAACGGGTCATTCACAACCAGCGTGCGCGGGTGGATCATGTCGAGAAGATGCGTCGTGGTGATATAACCCATATCGAAGGGCGGATCCTGTCGTAGCCAGACGACATCAAGCGTGCCGAGGTCGATCACTTCCTCGGGGCCGGGATCGACATGCGCGCCTTTGACCTGTTGCAGCGTGACCGGTCGGGCCAGCGCGCTGACGCGCCCGTCGCGAAAACTGAGCTTGTCGGGCGTATAGACGAAGCTCTGATGGCCGCGCCGCTGCCCTTCCAGCGCGATTCGGAACGTGCTGTCCGCGAAAATATCGACCGTGTCGATCGGGTCCATCTGATAGGCAACGCGCAGGGACATGAGAGCCTCGTCTTGTCTGAAAGGGCCGCTCTGGCCCGCTTGCCGCCCTTGATGACGGAAGCTGGCTGCGCTTGCAATATCCGCTGCGCGCCCGCCCGTCAGGGACCGAGCGCGTTTTCCATCACCGAGACCTGGCCCTGTGCATTGACCAGCGCGACATCGAAGCGGGTTTCGGTCATCTGTCCCATCGGCTGCGTGCCCAGAAATTCCGAAGCCGTGTCGAAAATCCGCCCGATCTGAGCCGGGCCGAGCCGGGCCAGGGCAGACTCGAAGCTGCGGCTTTTCTTGACCTCGACAAAGATGACTGCCGCACCCTTGGACAGGACAAGATCGATTTCCCCGCGCAGACCGCGGAAACGCTGCGCCAGAAGCTGATACCCGGCGTCAAGATATCGACGCAGCACCGACGATTCGGCCGCAAGACCCGCGTGGTAATTCCGCGCGGCGATCATTCTTCCTGTTCCTTGGCAAGCGCGGCCTGATAAACCTGTCGGCGCGGCAGGTTCAGGGCCGTGCTGACTTCGGCAACCGCATCTTTCAGCCGCATCCGTGCCAGGGCTTCGGTCAGCGCCCGGTCCAGCATATCCGCATCGGCTGCGGGGGCTTCCCCGCGATCCACCAGCACGACGATTTCGCCTTTCAGCGTCCGGTCCGCGACAGCATCCACCATCTCATCCAGAGACATGCGCAACACTTCCTCATGTTTTTTCGTCAATTCGCGGCAGAGCGCGGCTTTGCGATCTGCCCCCAGAGTGTCGCGCAACTCCTTTAAGAACCGGTTTATGCGTCTGGGCGATTCGTAGAAGATCAGGGTCGCGGGAATGGTCGCGGCCTCTGCCAGAAACCGCGACCGTGCGCCTGCCTGTGCGGGGGCAAACCCGAGAAAACAGAAGCGGTCACTGGGCAATCCGGCTACGGTCAGGGCCGCAAGGATGGCTGACGGGCCGGGCGCTGCGTGAACCTCCAGCCCCTCGGCAATGGCGGCGCGCGCGAGCTGGAAACCGGGATCGGCGACCAGCGGCGTGCCGGCCTCGGAGGCATAGACCACGCTCTTGCCCGCCCGCAGCGCTGCAATGATCACCGGGCGCATCTGCGCGCCGTTATGGTCGTGATAGGCCAGCAGCCGCCGCCCGTTCAGGGCCAGCCCGTGGATTTCCATCAGATGGCGCAGGCTGCGGGTGTCTTCTGCAACCAGAATATCGGCCCCGGCCAGCAGATCGAGCGCGCGCAGGGTGATGTCACGCGCGGCACCGATGGGTGTTGCGATCAGATACAGCCCCGGTGCAATCGCGCGGGCATGGTCCGGAACAGGGTTCGGTGTGTCTGGGGGCATCTGTTGCTGTGCATCCTTGCCGGGACCGGCGCCAAAATCCATCGGAGCGTTTACTTCACGCTTTGCCTTGCTTACTGTGTCGCCTCGTAACATGCGAGGCAAGGCAGGAGTAGGGGTTCATGCATTCACCAATCCGGACAGGGGGGGCAAGGCGGCTCGGACGGCGTGGTTTTCTGGGGCTTCTGGGCTCGACTGTGCTGG
>SKIM01000104.1 GCA_007116445.1 Natronohydrobacter sp. | reverse complement strand
GTCTGGATCCAGACCAGAATGAACATCAGCAGGAAATTGTTCCAGAACGGCACTTGCAGCGGATCGAGCGCGGCCATGCCCATGCTGTCGCGGATCGCGTTGATGATGCCGATATCGGGGTTGGCCGAATAGACGAAGCGCCAGATCAGCGAGGCCCCCACGAAGCTAATCGCCATCGGCATGAAGATCAGCGATTTTGCAATATTGCCCCAGCGCAGCCGATCCGTCAGCTGCGCGATCAAGAGCCCGAAGAAGGTCGCTGCTGCAGGCACGAAGAGAACCCAGAGCAGGTTGTTGAATACGGCGGTGCGGAACGTAGTTTCGTTGAAGAGGTCGATGTAATTGCCAAGCCCGATGAAATTATTGCCCGACCGGTCAAAAAGCGACCGCCAGAATGAGCCGACCACCGGATAGGCCAGATAGAGGCCCAGCGCGAACATGGCGGGAAAGAGAAACAGCCACGGGCGCACCTGGTTGGCGCGGTTGATGTTCCGACCGGCCTGCGGGCCTTTCGCCGGGAAGATCACCTTGTCGAGGATCATATTTGAAAAATAGAAATAACCGATGCATCCCCCGACCCCGATGATGATCGTCAGCATGCCTTGAAAGACTGGTGACATGTCGCCTCCCTTTGGCCTGATCTGCTCTCATGCGCCGTGGCGCGGAGCATCAAGCCATTTCCCCCGTCAAAATTCCGGTCCATACCGGCAGTCAGGGCCGCAAGCGCGGCCCTGACGACCTGTCTGTGTGATCAGCGCATCGCGTCCCAACGCGACTGGATTGCGCGCGCCACATCTTCAGCCGACGCACCAGTCACAAAATCGACCATCCCGGTCCAGAACGCGCCTGCACCGATCTCGCCTGGCATCAGATCCGACGCATCGAAGCGGAATGTCGTGGCCTCGGACAGGATCTCACCCTGCGCGCGCTCGGAGTCGCTGGCATAGGTCTCGAGATTGACGCCTGCATGCGCGGTCAGGAACCCGCCCTGCGCCATCCACAGCTCATGCGAGATCGGCAACTTGAGGAACTCGATCATCGCCTCCGTGGCCTCAGAAGGGTTGGTGATGGCGAACAGGGTGCCCGCCCCCAGCACGGGACGACCCAGATCACGCTCCTCGAAAGCCGGGAAGTAGAAGAAATCAACATCCTCACCAACTTCCGTGCCTTCGGGGAAGAATGCGGGGATGAAAGACGCCTGACGATGCATGTAGCAGGCAGGTGGAATCTGGAACAGGCCTGCGGGGCTGTCGCGGAAATCGGTTGTGGCCACAGCCTCGGCCCCGCCCTGCACGAAATCATCGTTGCGCACGAACCAGCCGAACGCGTCGATGGCCTCGATCACGGCAGGATCGTCGAAGGGCAGGTCATTGGTCACCCAGTCATCATAGACCTCGGGCTCATGCAGGCGCAGCATCATGTCCTCGACCCAGTCGGTGGCAGGCCAGCCGGTCGCCGCGCCCGAGCCCAGACCGACGCACCAGGGCGTGCCGCCATCCTCGACGATCTGCTCGGTCAGCGCCTTCAGATCTTCCATCGTCTCAGGGATGTCATAGCCCATTTCGTCGAAAGCATCGGGAGAATACCAGACCAGCGACTTCAGATCGACGCGGTAGAACAGACCGTAGAGCTGGTCATTGCCATCCGCATCAGCATAAGTGCCCAGATCAACCCAGCTTTGCCCGGCGGCATAATTCTCGCGTACGAACTCATCCGTGCCCTCGGGCAGCGGCGTCAACAGGCCTTGTGCGGCCATATCGGCTGCCAGGCCAGGCTGCGGGAAAACCGCCAGATTGGGCGCACTGCCAGCGCGCGTGGAGATGACGATATCCTGCTCAAAGCTGTCAGACCCCGAATAGCTCACAGTGGCTCCGGTCGCGGCCTCGAAATAGGCAAAGATATTGACGACCTTTTCGCGCTCATTGCCTGTCCACGGTCCAGTGATCTCAACCCGCTGCCCTGCGAGATCGTGGGTGTCGGCAAAGGCGTTGTAGCTGTCCCAGGTGAACGCACCCTCACTAGGGGCAAAAATCAGATTCTGCGCGCTGGCGCCGGATGTGAAGAGCGCAAGCGCAGCAACGCTTGCATAAAGTCTGGATTTCATTGTCATCCTCCCAAGGTTGACGGTTGTTTTACACTTCTTCGACGGAGTGCTTTCCCGATCCCTGCGCCCTGGAATCACATGATTTCCAAAGCGCTTTGGATAGCGTTAACGTGGCTGAAGAGGCAAATGCTGTCAATGCAATTTATTGCAAAGCCCCTGAACTTCATGCGCTTTTCGCAGGTGCAGAAACTCTGACCAGAACAGAATTTGCTTTTCAGCGTGATGTTTATTTGCATAGTATCGCGCCGATCCAACACGGTTTGAGAACACCATGACTGTGACCCTGAAACAACTCGCAGCGTCATTGGGCCTGTCCCCCACGACGGTCAGTCGTGCGCTCAACGGATTCCCAGAGGTCAATCCCGCCACGCGCAAGCGCATCCTTCAGGCCGCAGCCGAGGTCGAATACCGGCCCAATACCCGCGCCAAAAGCCTGGCGACAGGGCGGGCACAAGCAATCGGGCATGTGATCCCTGTCTCGACCAGCCATGAGATCGTGAACCCGATCTTTGCCGATTTCATCGCTGGCGCAGGCGAGACTTATTCCAGCGCGGGTTATGAGATGATCCTGCGCATTGTGCCGGATGAAGAGGAAGCGCGCGCATATCGCGATCTGGTCGCACGCGGGTCAGTGGACGGGGTTATGGTCCATGCGCCACTGCGTCATGATCCGCGCGTGGCGCTGCTGTCAGAGCTGGGCCTGCCCTTTCTGGTACATGGCCGCACAAGCGATGTCGCCCGGCCCTATTCCTGGCTCGACATCAATAACCAGCGCGCATTCCGGCGCGCGACGCAGTTTCTGACCGAGTTCGGCCATCGCAGGATCGCATTGATCAATGGGTTGGAGAACATGGATTTCGTGCACCGGCGGCGCAATGGCTATCTGGACGCGCTGCGCGAAGCCGGGCTGCCCGTCGATGAGGCCCTGATGCGCAACGGCGAGATGACTGAACCCTATGGCTATCGCGCCGTCACTGAGATGGTGCAACTCCCTGATCCGCCGACAGCTTTTCTCGCGTCATCAATGATCGTGGCCTATGGCTTGCGACGCGGGCTTGCGGATCTTGGCTTGCGGATGGGCCGGGACGTATCGATCATCACGCATGATGACGATCTGTCCTATCTGCCGAATCAAGGCGATGTGCCGGTCTTCACCACGACCAAATCCTCGGTGCGCGAAGCCGGGCGGCGCGCAGCCAGGATGTTGCTGCAGCTGGTCGAAGAGCCGGGTACCGGCCCGCTGACCCAGCTGATGGAATCGGCCCTCGTGGTCGGTGCATCAACCGGGCCAGTCCGCAAATGACGAGGAAACGCGATCCGCAGCCAGTCGTCTCGTGGCGCGCGCTGTGTCGCGCATCGTCTCCGACGGAAGCCGGCCCGGCGGATGCAGATGGATTTGAGCGCTTGAAGCGCATCACCGTGCCGTCGTATGAGGCCCCGCGCGCCGCGCGCACCCTGCCCCGACGCTGACAAAGGACGAACATGACCCAGCCTGACCACCCAGTGCTTGTCGCCGATGTCGGCGGAACCAACACGCGCGTCGCGCTCGCGCGCGGCCATACAGTCGTAGCCGGCTCGACACGGCGATTTCGTAACGCAGATCATGCCGGGCTGGGCGAGCTGCTTGCGGCCTATCTCGCGCAGCATCGCAGCATACCAGCGCGCGCCGCCATTGCGCTGGCAGGGCCGGTGCAGGGCGCGCGCGGCGAGATGACCAATCTGGGCTGGACCATCGACGCGGCTTCTCTGGCACAGGATCTGGGGCTGGGCGAAATTGCGCTTCTTAATGACCTGCAGGCGCAGGGTCACGCAGTGGTGCATCTACCCGATACGCATCTGCGCCGGATCCGGGCTGGTCAGCCTGACGCTGCCGGTGCGCGGCTGGTGATCGGGCTTGGCACAGGCGTCAATGCCGCGCCGGTCTATGCGAGCGGCGCAGGCCATATCGTCCCGGCGGCCGAAGCCGGGCATATCCATCTGCCGCTGCGTGGAGCGCAGGATTACCGGCTGGCGGATTGGCTGATCCAGCAGCGCGGCTTCGCCTCGGTCGAGGATGTGCTGGCGGGTTCGGGACTGGAGCGTCTCTATGCGTTTCATGCGCAGGAAGCCCATTCGGGCCATTGCCTCGATGCGGGCGCGATCATGGCTGCGATGGAAAATGGCGACGCGCTTGCGCGGGCTGTGGGTCGGCATTACGTCCGGCTTCTGGCCCAGGTCATGGCCGATCTGGCGCTGATCACCCTGCCGACAGGCGGGATTTACCTGATCGGTGGGGTCGCGCGGGCTTTCGCGCCATGGCTGGAGCGCTTCGGCTTCGAGGCTGCATTCACGGATATGGGGCGCTTCTCCGATCATGTCGCCCGCTTCGCCGTTGCCATTGTCGAAGATGACTACGCCGCCCTGACCGGCTGCGCTGCCTATCTCGAAGCTCGCTGATCACGCAACGGCATCCGCGTGCCGATGGCGTGCAGCACATAGGCAAGGATCACGAAAGCCGCGATCATCGCCGCCATATTTATGGCGACGGCCCCCAGACCAAGCTGTGTCACATTCAGAAACGGATAGGGGTAGCGTCCGCTGAGCCCCCCGCGCGCAAGCACATAGATTGCGTAAATCGCGGGCCAGATCAGCCAGAGAAGCGGTTGGCTGTCACGCGGCGGATGGCGTGTGACCTCCATCAGCCAGAACCACAGCATCAGCGCAGGCAGGATCGAATGCAGCGCCTGATCGACCCACCAGCGCAGCCCAGTGAAATTGAAGTGATGGGCAAGCAGAAG
>SKIM01000111.1 GCA_007116445.1 Natronohydrobacter sp. | reverse complement strand
CTGCACCATCTGCACAGCTTCGCGGGGCAGGGCGCTCAGCAGGGGGGAGAAATCTTCGCCCGCGCGGGGGCGATAGACACACAGTTCCGGGGCGGGCAATGCAAGCCCGGCGTCCAGCGCGAGCGCCAGACGGATCCCCCGCGGTGCGGGGTCATGAAGGATTGATGCAGGTGTGGTCATGGGGCGCGCAGCGGCGCTTATTCCTTTTCCAGCGTGCATTGCAGCGGGTGTTGATGGCGCCGCGCAAAGTCCATGACCTGCGCAACCTTGGTTTCGGCCACCTCATAAGAGAAGACACCGACCACGGCCACCCCTTTCTTGTGCACAGTCAGCATCACGTCAAAAGCCATCGCATGGGACATGCCGAAAAACCGCTCCAGCACATGCACGACGAATTCCATCGGCGTGTAGTCGTCATTGAGCAGCATCACCTTATACATTGGCGGGCGCTGCGTGCGGGTGCGAGTCTTGGTGACCACTGCACCATCGTTTTCGGGGCCGTTGGGGTCCTTGTCAGTCATCACTGGGGCGGGCGTGCTGCGGATCATAGGGGCCTTCAATGGCTGGAATTAGGACGTTCTTGGCAATATAGCGTAACATTACAAACTGAAAAGCCCCTTGCAAAAGGCCCCGCAGATGTCGCACATCACCACGATCGGCTTCGATGCAGATGACACGCTCTGGCATAATGAGCGATTCTTTCGCATGACGCAGGCGCAATTCGCGGCATTGCTGGCTGATTACACAGAGTCCGACCAGCTGATGGAGCGACTGTTGGCGGCAGAGCGGCGCAATCTGGGACAATATGGGTTTGGTGTGAAGGGCTTCGTGCTGTCGATGATTGAAACGGCCATCGAGGTGACCGAGGAACGCGTGCCCGCGCGCGTCATCTCGGAGCTTCTGGCCGCGGGTCAGGACATGCTGCGTCACCCGATCGAGCTTCTGCCTCAAGCGCGTGAAGCCATCGCCGCTCTGGCACCGTCGCATCGTCTTGTGCTGATCACAAAAGGTGATTTGCTGGATCAGGAGCGCAAACTGGCGCAATCGGGCCTTGGCGAGATGTTCGACGCCGTCGAGATTGTCTCGGACAAGACCCCGCAGGTCTATGCCACGATCTTCGCGCGCCACGGCGAGGGCGCCGAGGCCGCGCTCATGGTCGGCAATTCGATGCGCTCGGATGTGATCGCGCCGATCATGGCGGGTGGCTGGGGCGTCTATGTTCCGCACGAAGTGGAATGGGATATCGAACGCGCCGAGCCGCCCGAGGCGCATCCGCGCTATCGCAAGATCCCGCATCTGGGCCTGTTGCCGGACTTGCTGGGTTGGATCGACGGCAGCTGAGCCAAGCTGGCATGAATATGGTGTGAGGGGTGGGGCAAGCCACTAGATATGCGTCCATTCGCGTTAAGAAGCATATCAAAAGCACTGTAATTTCATGCTTTTCTCAGAGCTAGCGGCGTGTTATCTTGCTTTAGAGCAGTTGACCCGCAAAAAAAACCGTGGGCAGAGACAGAGGCACAGTATGCAGGCGCAATCCTTGCGAGCGCTCCGCCATGTTTTTGCATGGGCGATGACGATATCTGCGATATTCGCGGCGAGTCTCGGTCATGCTGCGCCTTACGCGGCGATGGTGATGGATGCGCGAAACGGTGAAGTCATTTTCGCGCGCAATCACGACACCAGATTGCACCCGGCCTCACTGACCAAGATGATGACGCTCTATGTGGCTTTCGAGGCAGTCAAGCATGGCGAAGTGACGCTGGATACGCAATTCACTGTCAGCCAGCGTGCGACCGGGACACCCTGTGTCTGCCTGGGGTTGCGGCCTGGTCAGCGTATCTCGTTGCGTTACCTGCTGCGCGCCGCTGCACTGCGGTCTGCCAATGACGCCTCGGTCGTGATCGCCGAGGGGATATCTGGTTCGGTGGAAGCCTTTGCCGAACGCATGACGCGCACCGCGCGCGCCATGGGGATGGAGAACACGACCTTCCGCAATCCACATGGCCTGACACAGACCGGCCACATGTCGACAGCACGCGACATGACCATTCTTGGCCGCCAGCTTTACTTTGATTATCCGCAATATTTCAACATGTTCTCGCGTCGCAGTGATCATGCGGGCGTGGCGGTCGTGCCCAATACCAACCGCCGGTTTCTGGATGCCTATTCTGGCGCGGACGGGATCAAGACCGGCTTTACGCGTGCGGCTGGCTTTAACCTGACGGCCTCGGCGCAGCGCGGCGGCAAGCATATCATTGCAACCATGTTCGGGGGCACGTCGGTTGCGCAGCGCAATGCGCATGTGGCGGAGTTGATGGATATCGGTTTTTCGCGCGCTCCGACCCGTGTCGCGACCCGTGCGCCGCGCACACCTGCCTATCAGGGGCGCGGTGCAGTGGCCGTGGCCGCTGCGCCGCCCGCGTCCGCGAGCGGCGGGCAAGCCGCGCGTGGGGATGATGATCCGAGTGCTGCCGCCAAGACGATCCGGCTGCAAATGGCCGTGCGCCGCAGCCCGCGCCCACTTGCCCGACCAGTAGCCGATCCACCTGAGGAATTGCTGATCGCTGTGTTGGAAAGCGTCGAGACCGCGGTGGCCGAGACAGTATCCGGGCAAGCCCTTGAGGTGCTGCCTGTTGCCCCGCCTCCGCGCGACATTGCTGCGCTGTCCGTGCCGGACCCCGAGGGTGGGCAAGAGCCGCCGCCCGCAGCCACGCCCGAGTTGATCGACACGATCGAGACGCAGCTTGCGACGGCGCTGGATGCAGGGTTCGGGCTGGCCTTGGCTGAAGAAAGCGATCTAACCGAAGCGCTTGTCGAGACGGTCGAACAGGCGCAGGCCGACGTTGCTGCAGAGCACGCCACCGAACCTGTCGCCGACATCGTGGCCGGGGCTGTCGCCGAAGCTACTGCCGAGCTTGCACGCGCACAGCCAAGACCGCGCCCTGATCATCTGGTCGTCCCCTTCGCTACGGCTGAGGCGTTGCCCGAGCCGGAAGCAGAGCATGCGTCCCCACTGGCAGTATCTGAATTGGCGCAGGTAGCTGCGACTGCTGATCTCGCAGCGCAGGCGCCCAGTGCCGATTCAGTCTGGATCGGGGCGAATGAGACGATCTCCGCAGGTCTGCTGCCTCCGCAGCATAGTGAGCGCGCCGGAGCTGCCACAGTGACCGTTGGAGCTGAGAACGAGAGCGCGCCCGCGCCGGGCGCGCCGGGGATTATCCTGACCAGCGCGTCAAACCCACTGACAGTTTCGCAGGATCGTCAGGCGATCGCCGAGGTGGTTGAGGCGCATGTTGGCACCGAAGAGCGTATCGTGACCCGTGTCTCGACTTCGGACGGGGGACGGCTCTGGGGCGTGTCATTGGGTCAGTTCAATTCCCGCGCGGCGGCCGAACGTGGGGTGATCGCGGTGAAGATGGCCGAAGCGGCCGCGCTGGCCAATGGCGTCAGCCGCATCCGGCAGACCAGCGGCCGGTTTGAGGCGTCATTCGCGGGGCTGACACAGGCCGAGGCCGAGCGCGCCTGTTTGCGGCTTTCCGCGCGGTCGATGGACTGCGCGATTGCGCATCCCTGAGAGTGATTTCCACCTGACCGAATTCTGCGCTACTCTTGCGCCATGCCCGGATTCTGCCGCGATTGCCTGACCCAGTTTGAGCGCGCGGCGCGATGCCCCGCCTGTCACTCGCCGCGCGTGGTGGCCGATGAGGCGCTGTTCGATCTGTCAATCGCGCATATGGATTGTGACGCCTTCTATGCGTCAGTCGAAAAGCGCGATCACCCCGAGTTGCGTGACAAGCCGGTGATCGTGGGGGGCGGCACGCGTGGCGTGGTGACAACCGCCTGCTATATCGCGCGCATCCACGGTGTGCGTTCGGCCATGCCGATGTTCAAGGCGCTGAAACTGTGCCCGGAAGCCGTGATCGTGAAGCCGCGATTTGAAGCCTATGCGCAAGCTTCGCGCGAAATCCGCGACATGATGCTGGCGCTGACCCCTGCGATTGAGCCCTTGGCGCTCGATGAGGCGTTTCTGGACCTTTCGGGCACGACGCGGCTGCATGGCGCGCCGCCTGCAGTGATGCTTGCGCGGCTGGTGCAGCGCATGGAGCGCGAGTTGCGGCTTTCAGGCTCGGTGGGGCTGTCGCATAACAAGTTTCTGGCCAAGATCGCCTCGGATCTCGACAAACCGCGCGGCTTTGCGGTGATCAGCGCTGCTGCGACCGAAGGTTTCCTGCGCGGCAAGCCCGTCAGTCTGATCTGGGGCGTGGGGGCGGCCCTGCGCGCGCAGCTGGAGCGTGCGGGCATTGCCCGGATCGACGATCTGCTGCGCTGGGAAGAGGTGGATCTGGTCGCGCGCTTCGGGGCCATGGGCGCGCGGCTGTGGCATCTGGCGCGCGGGCAGGACAATCGCCCGGTCGCGGCGGACCGCGCTGTGAAGTCGATTTCCAAGGAAACCACGTTTGAGGATGATCTGGACGATGAAGACATGCTTGACGGGCATTTGTGGCGGTTGGCTGATCAGGTCGCGGCCCGCGCCAAGGCCAAGGGTCTGGCGGGGCGTGTGGTCACGCTGAAGCTCAAACGCGCCGATCATCGTATCCTGACGCGGCGGCTGTCGCTGCATGCGCCAACGGATCTGGCCGATGTCATCTATCGCCATGCCCGTCCGCTTCTGGGGCAGGCGATGCAGGCGGCGCCGTTCCGGTTGATCGGTGTCGGTATTTCCGAACTGTCGGTGCAGGACGGGGTCGGGTTCAGTGCAGATTTGCTCGATCCCGATGCTGCGCGCCGCGCTGAGGCAGAGCGCGTCATGGACAAGTTGCGCGCGCGCTTCGGCCCGGATTCGGTGGTAAAGGGGCGGTCGCTGCGCTGAGTGGCACGCGTG
>SKIM01000144.1 GCA_007116445.1 Natronohydrobacter sp. | reverse complement strand
CAGCTCCGTCTCGACCGGCACGATGGAGACGCAATTCGACTGCACGCCGCAATCGCCGCAGCCTTCGCAGACATCCGTGTTGATGAACACGCGCTGGTCCGGGTCGGGGAATTGCCCGCGCTTGCGCCGACGGCGTTTTTCGGCCGCACAGGTCTGCACATAGATGATCGCCGACACGCCCTGATGGGCGGCGCACTCCTTCTGCACCCCCTCCAGCCCGGCGCGCGGATGCCAGCCGACCGCGCGCGGGAAATCGGCGCGGCTGGGCTCTTCCTTCTCGTCGAACACGACCTCGATCCTGCCCACCCCCATCGCGACCAGCTCATGGGCGATCTGCGCAGGGCTCAGGCCCCCTTCGTTCTTCTGCCCGCCGGTCATGGCGACAGCATCGTTGAACAGGATCTTGTAGGTGATGTTCGTGCCCGCCGCGAGTGCGGCGCGGATCGCCTGCACCCCGGAATGATTATATGTCCCGTCGCCGAGGTTCTGGAACACATGGGGCCGTGTCGAAAACGGCGCCTCGCCGATCCAGTTCGCGCCCTCGCCGCCCATCTGCGTGAAGCCCGTCGTCGCGCGGTCCATCCATTGCACCATGTAGTGACAGCCAATGCCCGCATAGGCGCGATGCCCCTCGGGCACCTTTGTCGAGCTGTTATGTGGGCAGCCCGAACAGTAATAGGGCAGCCGCGCCGCCAGATCCTGCGCATTATCCGCCCGGCGCGCATCCGCCAGCATCGCCAGCCCCGCCTGCACGCGATCCGTGGCGCGCCCCTCCTCGATCAGGATCGCGCCCAGCTTCTCGGCGATCATGATCGGATCGAGCGCATAGCGGGTCGGAAACAACTCGACCTGCCGCCCGTTTTCCCAGGTATCGCCCTTGTGCCAGCCATAGACGCGCCGGCCCCGGCGGTCATCGAAAATCGCTTCCTTGACCTGCACCTCGATCAGCTTGCGCTTTTCCTCGACCACGACGATCAGATCGAGCCCCTCGGCCCAGTCATGAAAGCCCTGCATGTCCAGCGGGAAGGTCTGACCAATCTTGTAGGTCGTGATCCCCAGCCGCTCCGCGCCCCCGGCATCAATACCCAAAAGGCTCAGCGCATGCACCAGATCGAGCCAGTTCTTGCCTGCGGCCACCAGCCCGATCTTTGCCCCCGGCTTGCCCCAGACGCGCCGGTCCAGCTTGTTCGCATGCGAAAACGCCTCTGCCGCGAAGCGTTTGTAATCAATCATCCGGGCTTCCTGCGCCACAGGCGTGTCACCCAGCCGGATATTCAGCCCCCCCTCGGGCATCGCGAAATCCGGCGTGACGAATTGCATCCGATGCGGGTTGCCATCAACAATCGCTGTGGCCTCGACTGTCTCCTTGACTGTTTTCAGTCCCACCCAGACGCCCGCGAAACGCGACAGCGCATAGCCGTAATGGCCGTAATCGAGCACTTCCTGCACGCCCGCAGGCGACAGGACCGGGATATAGGCATCGACCATCGCCCAGTCCGACTGGTGCAGCACCGTTGACGATTCGCCCGTATGGTCATCCCCCATCGCCACCAGAACGCCCCCATGACGCGACGTGCCGGCCATATTCGCATGACGAAACACATCGCCCGTGCGGTCCACCCCCGGCCCCTTGCCGTACCACAGCCCGAACACCCCGTCGAAACGGCCCTCGCCGCGCAGTTCCGCCTGTTGACTGCCCCAGAGCGCGGTCGCCGCCAGATCTTCGTTCAGCCCCTCCTGAAACCGGATCTCGGCGGCCTCCAGAAGCGCGCGGGCGCGCCCCATCTGAAGATCAACCGCCCCCAGAGGCGAGCCGCGATAGCCTGTCACATAGCCAGCGGTTGTCAGCCCCGCTGCCCGGTCGCGCGCCGCCTGCGCCAGCATCAGCCGCACCAAAGCCTGTGTGCCATTGAGCAACACGGGCGATTTCTCCAGATCGAATCGGTCCGAAAGCGTGATATCCTGACGCATATTTGCACCTCCCGTCGCAATGTTGCGTATATCTTGATCATAGGTCATCCATTCTGACCTACAAAATGATTTCTTGCGTTTAAGCGCTTTTGTGAACGGCAAAAAACACTTAGAAAGATTGCGTCTTGTTTGCGTAAACAACTGTTTTGGAAATGATGTCATGGACTGGGACAAGCTCAGAATCTTTCACGCGGTGGCCGATGCGGGCAGTCTCACCCATGCCGGGGACACGCTCAAACTCTCGCAATCCGCCGTCAGCCGCCAGATTCGCGCGCTGGAGGAATCGCTCGATGCGATCCTGTTTCACCGCCATGCGCGCGGCCTGATTCTGACCGAACAGGGCGAAGTGCTCTTTGCCGCCACCCGTGACATGAGCCGCAGTCTGGAAACCGCGGCTGCGCGCATCCGCGACGCCGAGGATGAGGTCTATGGCGAACTCCGCGTCACCTCGACCACGGGCTTCGGCACGCTGTTTCTTGCCCCGCGCCTGCCTGCGCTTTATGCGCAATATCCCGACCTCAAGATCGACCTGATGCTTGAAGAACGCGTGCTCGATCTGCCGATGCGCGAAGCTGATGTGGCGATTCGCATGAAAGAGCCCTCGCAGGCTGATCTGATCCGCAAACGCCTGATGAGCGTGACCATGCGCCTTTATGCGTCAGAGGAATATCTGCGCGCCAATGGCACGCCCGAAACAGTTGATGATCTCACCGATTTCCGCCTGATCTCGCAGAACATCACCTCTGCGCAGGTCAGTGTGGGCGCACAACTGATCCGTGAATTGACGGCGCGGCCGCTACGTTCCAGTTTCACGGTCAACAACTATTTCGGGGTGCTTCAGGCTGTCATCAACGATCTGGGCATCGGCGTGCTGCCCGATTACGTTTCCGAAGATTTCCCCGATCTCGTCCATGTCCTGCCAGAGGTCGCCAGCGGCGATATCCCTGTGTTCCTCGCCTATCCTGAAGAATTGCGCCATTCCCGCCGCATCGCCGCCTTCCGGGATTTCGTCGTCGAAGAAATCGTCGCCTATCGCCGCGCACGCCAGAACTGAGCGCTGCCCCCATTGCGCGGTTCTGCGACTTTCGCATGAGGCAAGTTTGCAACGCAGGGCTGTATTCTGCAGCTGCAATAAAACATTTAACTTGCGTAATGTGCGGGCACTCCCATATTTGCGTCAGGGCTGTTGCTAAGCATCGGTCCTTACCTCCCTGTTGGACTTTGGCCGAGCTCTGCGCTCGGCCTTTTTTTTGCGCCGCGCGCCCCGTGCAGGCAGGCCGAAGGCGCGATTTCATGCAATGCGCCCCCCTTTCGCCTTCCGCAGCGATGGCTTATGGACAGTCCAACGGCCCCTGACCGACCGTCCGGCCCTCGCGAAACCTGCGCAAAGGTAGACCAAGATGACTGATCCCGCCCTGACTGATGACCTGATCGCCGCGCATGGGCTGAAACCGGAGGAATATGCGCGCATCCTCGAAATCATCGGCCGCGCGCCCACCTATACCGAACTCGGCATCTTCTCGGCCATGTGGAACGAACATTGTTCCTATAAATCCTCTAAGAAGTGGCTGCGCACCTTGCCGACCAGTGGCCCGCAGGTGATTTGCGGCCCCGGCGAGAATGCGGGCGTCGTCGACATCGGCGACGGGCAGGCGGTGATCTTCAAGATGGAGAGCCACAACCACCCCAGCTATATCGAACCCTATCAGGGCGCTGCGACCGGCGTGGGCGGCATCCTGCGCGATGTCTTCACCATGGGTGCGCGGCCCATCGCGGCGATGAACGCGCTCAGCTTTGGCGCGCCCACGCATCCCAAGACCCCGCATCTGGTGCGCGGTGTGGTCGAAGGCATCGGCGGTTATGGCAATGCGTTCGGCGTCCCGACTGTGGGCGGCGAGGTCCGGTTTCACCCTGCCTATAACGGCAATTGTCTTGTGAATGCCTTCGCCGCCGGGCTGGCCGATGCGGACAAGATTTTCTATTCTGCGGCCAGCGGCGTCGGCATGCCGGTCGTTTATCTCGGCGCCAAGACAGGCCGCGACGGGGTTGGCGGGGCGACCATGGCAAGCGCCGAATTTGACGACACGATCGAGGAAAAGCGCCCCACAGTGCAGGTGGGCGACCCTTTCACCGAAAAGCGCCTGCTGGAGGCTTGTCTGGAGCTGATGGGCTCGGGCGCGGTGATCTCGATTCAGGACATGGGCGCGGCGGGGCTGACATGCTCGGCTGTGGAAATGGGCGACAAGGGCGGCTTGGGCGTCAAGCTGCAACTCGATCATGTACCCCAGCGCGAAGCCGCGATGACCGCTTACGAGATGATGCTCTCGGAAAGTCAGGAACGCATGCTGATGGTCCTGAAACCCTCGATGGAGGCCGAGGCCCGCGCGATTTTCGACAAATGGGACCTCGATTTCGCAATCGTGGGCGAGACCATCGCCGAGGATCGTTTCCTGATCCTGCATGGCAATGAGGTTATGGCCGATCTGCCGCTGTCGAAACTTTCCTCCAGCGCGCCGGAATATGACCGCCCCTGGGTGGAAACTCCGGCCCCCGCAGCCCTGACGGACATCCCCGAAATCACGCCCATCGACGCCCTGCGCGCCCTGATCGCAAGCCCCAGCTACGCGCACAAGGCCTGGGTCTGGGAACAATATGACACGCAGGTCATGGCCGATACTGTGCGCACGCCCGGCCTTGGCGCGGGCATCATCCGCGTGCATGGTACCGACAAAGCGCTGGCATTCACTTCGGACGTGACCCCGCGCTATGTCCGCGCCAACCCGTTCGAGGGCGGCAAACAGGCGGTGGCCGAAGCCTATCGCAACCTCTCGGCGCTGGGGTCGGTGCCGCTTGCGGCCACCGACAACCTGAATTTCGGCAACCCGGAAAAGCCCGAGATCATGGGGCAGTTCGT
>SKIM01000249.1 GCA_007116445.1 Natronohydrobacter sp. | reverse complement strand
GTATGCGCATTGACGATACTGACCCAGGGCCCGGCCTGCACATGGGCAATCAAGCTCAGCGTGGAGTTGGATTCCAGCTGCGGGGCCACATTCACCCCGGCACGAGTCAGTTCGGCGGTGATGATGCGTCGGTTCTGCATGTCAGGCGTCAGCAGGCAGAGCGGCAGGTCGGCAAGCTCGGACCAGTCGAGCCCTGCGCGCTGGCTCAGCGGATGGTCAGGCCGGGTGATCAAGAGATAGCGCTCGGCATAAAGCGGCTGGGTCACGACGCGACCGAGCGGTTCATTGTCGAGATAGCTGATCCCGGCATCCAGTTGCAGATTGTCGATCTGCTGCAGGATCTCGATTGAAGATCGCGACAGGATTTCGAGATGGATATTCGGGTTCTGGCGCAGATAGGGGCCAGTCAAGCCAGCAATCATAGGCAGCGCTGTGGGAACGACCCCGAGACGCAAATTGCCTGACAACCCGTGGCGCGCGGCGCGCATTTCCTCGCGCAATGTGCGCGCATCGCCAACGATGCGCCTGGCCCAATCCAGCGTGCGCGCACCTTCCGGGGTCAACCCTTCGAACCGCGCGCCGCGCCAGACGAGTTGCACGCCAAGCTCCCCCTCCAGCTGCTTGATCGCAGCAGAAAGCGAGGGCTGGGTGACGCCGCAGGCTTCTGCCGCGCGACCGAAATGGCGGGCATTGGCCAGTGCGATGAACATTTCGAGACGGTCGAGCATCAGGGCCTCCGGTCAGCCGCCTGATATGACCGCAATCGCGAAGCGACGGCAAGCGCGTAAAACCGCCGCGCCCCTCTTGCTGAGGGGGGGCGCGCACCTTATGTGCGAGCGCATGATGAAAATCCCGTTTATCTCGCGCCACCCGACTGTTTCCGTTCTGCGCCTGCAGGGGGTGATCGCCTCGGGCGGCGGATCTGCGCGGCTCAATGACGCGGCACTGGCCCCGGTGATCGAAGCGGCGTTCAAACGCGGCAAGCCCAAGGCGGTGGCGCTGGTGATCAATTCGCCTGGTGGCAGCCCAGTGCAATCGGCCCTGATCGCCGCGCGCATCCGTCGGCTGGCGGATCAGACAAAACTGCCCGTGCTGGGCTTTGTCGAGGATGTCGCGGCCTCAGGCGGATACTGGCTGGCCACGGCAGCCGACGAGATCTTCGTCGATGCCAATTCGATCGTCGGCTCCATCGGCGTGATTTCGGCCGGGTTCGGGCTGCATGAATTATTGGCCCGTAACGGGATAGAGCGGCGGGTCTATACATCGGGCAAATCAAAATCCCAGCTCGATCCTTTCCGCCCTGAAAACCCCGAAGATGTCGCGCGGCTGCGCGCGCTTCAGGATCAGATCCACCAGAATTTCATCGCGCAGGTCAAAACCCGGCGCGAGGGGAAATTGGCTGAAGATGACAGCCTGTTCACCGGGGCCTTCTGGATCGGCTCGACCGCAGTCGCGCTGGGGCTGGTCGACGGGATCGGCCATCTGGTTCCGGTTCTGAAAGACCGCTTCGGCGACAAGCTGCGCCTGCGCCAATATGCTGTTCGTCGCCCGTTTCTGGGCCGGTTCGGTCGTTTGATGATCGACGACGCCATAGCGCTGGCCGAGGATCGCGCGATGTATGCGCGCTTCGGGATCTGAGCCATGATCATCAAGATCGTCGCCGCGTTTCTGGTCTTCATGGTGGTCATGGGGGCCGTGCAGAAATGGCTCAACCCGCGGCACAAGACCCCGCTCGACAAGCTGCGGCAGACCAAGCTGCCGCGTCCGCGCAAATGCAAGCGCTGTGGCAAGTTTCTGATCGGCAGTGAAGATTGCCGCTGCAAGGACCGTTAACCCATGCTGATCGATCTGGCCCTGGTTGTGGGCGGGCTTGTCATGCTTCTGGTGGCAGGCGATTTTCTGGTGCGCGGCGCTGTCAATCTGGCGCTGCGATTGGGCATTCCGGCAATGATGGTGGGCATGACAGTGGTCGCTTTCGGCACGTCGGCCCCGGAATTGCTGGTTTCGGTGAAAGCTGCGCTGCGGGATGCAGGCGGGCTGGCGCTGGGCAATGTCGTAGGCTCGAACATCGCCAATATCCTGCTGGTCATTGGCCTGCCCGCGCTGATCGCCCCGATGGTCATGGGCCGCGAGAGCCTGCGCGACATGTGGATCATGCTGGCCGCAACGGCCGCCTTCGTGGCGCTGGCCATGACGGGCGCGATCGGGACATGGCAGGCGCTGGTTCTGCTATTGGCCTTCGCGATCTTCATGGCCGAGAGCGTCTTGCGCGCGCGCAAGGGCCGTGTCGCGCCGGAAGATCTCGAAGGGGCGGACCCGGCCCTGCCTGCGGGGCGGTTGGCGCTCTATCTGGCGCTGGGGCTTGCCGGGTTGCCGCTTGGTGCGCATCTTCTGGTCACCGGCGCAGTCGATATCGCCACAAGCCTTGGTGTATCGGATCTGGTCATCGGGCTGACCATTGTCGCAATCGGCACCTCGCTGCCCGAACTTGCCACGACGCTCATGGCTGCGATCCGGCGTGAGGGCGGCGTGGCGCTGGGCAATATCCTTGGCTCGAATATCTTCAACCTGCTGTTCATTCTGGGCGTCGCAGGCCTGTTTGGCACCATGACGATCCCGGCAGAGATGCTGCGGCTGGACCTGTGGGTCATGGTGGCGGCGGCACTGGTCGTCATGCCCTTCATCTGGTCGGGCCGCGCGATCGGTCGCATCGCAGGTCTGGCCTTGCTTTTGGGATATGCCATCTACATCTGGCTTCTGTTTGCAAACGGAGGCTGACATATGGCGCGGGCATTGGTGACCGGCGGCGCGAAACGACTGGGCCGCGCCATGGCGCTGGCTCTGGCCGAACGCGGAATTGACGTGGCGATCCATTACCAGAGCTCGGCAATCGCGGCGGAAGAGTTGGCGCAGGAAATCACGGCGCTGGGACGTCATGCGATCTGCCTTCGTGCCGATCTGCTGGACGAGGATGCGCTCGCCCCGCTCGTGCCCGCTGCGGCTGAGGGGCTTGGCGGGCCTCTGCAGGTCCTGATCAACAATGCCTCGATCTTTGAGGAAGACAGCATCGCCACGGCCACCCGTGAAAGCTGGGACCGCCACATCATGACCAACCTCCGCGCGCCCTTTGTGCTGACGCAGGGCTTTGCTGCGCAATGCCCCAGCCCCCTGCCTGATGCTGCAGGTGAGCCGGTCGCGCAGGGGCTGGTGGTGAACATGATCGATCAGAAAGTGCGCAACCTGACCCCGCAGCACATGACCTATTCCATCGCCAAGATGGGGCTCTGGGCGTTCACGCGCATGGCCGCACAGGAACTTGGCCCGCGCATCCGCGTCAACGCAATCGGCCCTGGACCGACATTGCAGGCCGCCGACCAACCCCGCGAGGCATACCTCGCCAGCCGCAAGGCGACAGTTCTGGAACGCGGGGCCAACCCGGCTGATATCACAGCGGCTTTGGGATATTTCCTCGATGCACAGGCCGTCACTGGCCAGCTTCTGTGCATCGACGGGGGCGAGCATCTGGCATGGTGCGCAGCCGCCAAGACATAACGGCCAGAGTTTGCGCCGTACGAGCTGTAGGTTATGCACTGTTAACATATCTGTCACAGAGTTGAGATCAAAACGTCTTAACTTTCAGTGATTTGCGGATTGAAAAAAATTTTCCCCTCAATAACAGTGACTTATAAAGTTGCCTATTTTTTAGGCAACTCATAAAACCACCTATCTTTACGAAGAAAATCGCCATGATCTACAATTCGCCCACAGAGTTATCCACAGAATTGGTGGACAGGATTCAGGTTGATACGGGATGGAAAACGGTGCAGTGCTGAGAAGAATCATGGCAGCCTTTGACTCATGACCGATCAGATCACATCACAGGGTGCGGACGGCTCGGAGTTGCGCGGCCATGCCTGCATCGCCGATTACCTCAAGCGGCTGGATGCGTCTCCCGGCGTCTATCGGATGCTGAACGACAAATCCGAAGTTCTCTATGTCGGCAAGGCGCGCAATCTGCGCGCGCGCGTGTCGAATTACGCGCGCCCGGCGGGCCATTCCGGGCGGATCGCGCGGATGATCTCGGAAACCGCCTCGATGATGTTTCTGACCACGCGCACGGAAACCGAAGCGCTGCTCCTAGAGCAGAACCTGATCAAGCAGCTCAAGCCACGCTACAATGTGCTGCTGCGCGACGACAAGAGCTTTCCCTATATCCTCTTGCCCAAGGATCACGCGTATCCGCAACTGCGCAAGCATCGCGGGCGGCGCGCGGTCAAAGGCGCGTATTTCGGCCCCTTTGCCAGCGCCGGCGCCGTGAACCGGACGCTCAACCAGTTGCAGCGCGTGTTCTTGCTGCGCAACTGCACGGATTCCGTGTTCAACGCGCGCACACGGCCTTGCCTGCTCTATCAGATCAAGCGCTGCTCCGCGCCCTGTGTCGGATACATCTCGGAACAGGATTATGCCGGGCTGGTGGCCGATGCCGAGCGTTTCCTGTCGGGCAAGAGCACGAAGATCCAGGCGCAACTTGCCGAAGAGATGCAGGCAGCCTCTGACGCGATGGAATTCGAGCGTGCCGCCGCGCTGCGCGACCGTATCCGGGCCCTGACGCATGTTCAGCAGAGCCAGGGGATCAACCCGCGTACAGTCACCGAAGCCGATGTGATCGCGCTGCATCTCGACAAGGGACAGGCCTGTGTTCAGGTCTTCTTCATCCGCGCCGGGCAGAGCTGGGGCAACCGCGATTTCTACCCCGCGACTGGGGCCGGGGCGGAAGAGCCCGAGATCCTGGAGGCCTTTCTGGGACAATTCTACGACAGCAAGGAACCACCGCGTCAGGTGATCATCTCGCATGATATCGAGAATGCCGACCTGATGGCGCAGCTTCTCAGCGACCGGGCGGGGCGGCGCGTGGAATTGCTGGTGCCGCGCCGCGGTGAAAAAGCCGAGCTGGTCGAAAACGCCGCCCGCAATGCCCGCGAAGCGCTGGCGATGCGCATGGCCTCGACCGCGGCGCAGGGGCGGATGCTGGAGGGACTGGCCGAAGCGTTCGGACTTGATGCGCCGCCTGCGCGGATCGAAGTCTATGACAACAGCCATATTCAGGGCACCGATGCTGTGGGCGCAATGATCGTGGCCGGGCGCGACGGCTTCATCAAGAGCCAGTATCGCAAGTTCAATATTCGCGGCGACGGCGTCACTGCGGGCGACGATTTCGGCATGATGAAGGAAGTGCTGAACCGGCGCTTCGAGCGGTTGTTGAAAGAAGATCCCGACCGCGAGGGTGAAACCTGGCCCGATCTGTTGCTGATCGACGGTGGCGCGGGGCAGATCAGCGCCGTGGCCTCGATCATGGCCGATCTGGGGGTTGATGACATTCCGGTGGTGGGCGTGGCCAAGGGCATCGACCGGGATGCGGGCAAAGAGGAATTCCACCGCCCCGGTAGCCGTCCTTTCGCACTGCGCCATAATGACCCGGTGCTCTATTTTGTACAGCGACTGCGCGACGAGGCACATCGCTTCGCCATTGGCACGCATCGCGCCAAACGCGCCAAGGCAGTCAGTGCCTCACCGCTTGATGATATTCCGGGGGTCGGTCCGGGGCGCAAGCGCGCGCTTCTGGCGCATTTCGGATCGGCCAAGGCAGTGGCGCGGGCGGGTCTGGCGGATTTGCAGGCCGTGGATGGCATTTCAGAAGCCCTCGCGCAGGTGATCCATGACCATCTCAATGCCCGCTGAGCGCATCGTGATCCTGACCGGCGCGGGGCTTTCGGCGGAATCGGGTCTGGGCACTTTCCGCGACAAGGACGGGCTCTGGACGCGCTACGATCTGAATGAGGTCGCCACGCCCGAGGGCTTCGCTCGTAACCCCGCGCTGGTGCATGAATTTTACAACGCCCGCCGGACGAATTGCCTGGAGGCGCAGCCCAACCCCGCGCATGAGGCGCTCGCCCGGTTGCAGCGCGCCTGGCCCGAGCGCGTCACGCTGATCACGCAGAATGTCGATGATCTGCTGGAACGCGCGGGCGCGCTCGAGGTGATCCATATGCATGGCGAACTGACCCGCGCGCTCTGCGCGGCCTGCGGGCATCGCTGGGATGCGCCGCGCCAGATGGACCCCCAAGCGCCCTGCCCGGCCTGCGGGCGCGCTGCGACCCGCCCCGATATCGTCTGGTTTGGTGAATATCCCTATCACATGGAGGCCATCGACACCGCGCTTCGCGCAGCGGATTTGTTCGTGGCCATCGGCACGTCGGGAAATGTCTATCCAGCCGCCGGTTTCGTGCAGGAAGCCGCGACCAGTGGCGCGCGGACATTGGAACTTAATCTGGAGCCCTCGGCGACAGCCTCGCTGTTTGATGCAGCGCGTTTCGGTCCCGCCAGCCAGATCGTGCCGCACTGGGTCGCCGAACTGCTGGAATAGCGCTGAAATGCGAGTGCTCAGTTCAACGGTGTCGAGGCAAAGAGATATACCGTATCCAATCCTGGATTGGGTCGGTAGATCCGCGCGCTTGACCGATGATCAGCCCCGATGCCGAATTCAAAGCCGCCGGGTCGCGCGAGTCCGAAATCAAGCGCCGTGCGGAACTGGATCGGTCCACCAAGATTCCGTCCGTCGCCCATGCGATGCAAGCCCGCCATCGAGGTCACGCGCAGGAACACGCCGCCCTCGCCCGGACGCCATGTCAGCGCAGACCCTGCCCCGATCCAGGCCGATCCGTTTGTCGCGAGTGACAGGCCCAGCACAGGCTGCAGGCTTTTGAAATAGGGCTGGCCCAGATAGCGCAGATAGGCTTCGGGATCATCGACAGTGAGCTGATGCCCAAGACTGCCGATCACACGCGGAGTTTCCGCAAACGCCGGTTTTGCGAAACAGAGCAAAACCACCAGAACCAGTCGTAAATACATCATAAGCGCGTAATCCTTCATCCTGACAGATGCTTGCGCCGCGCCCGCACAGACCACGATCACATCCGCTCTCCAAGTGACTATTCTACAATGGTGAACAAAGTAACAAGATATTTCATCGCCACTGCAAGATATTTCATCGCCACTGTCCGTTTCCCGTCTGAAGATGCGCGACGTCACCGCTTGCAGCCGCGCGCGTGGCGGGGCAGTGTCGTCGCATGGCATTTCGCTTCGTTCACACGGCTGATCTGCATCTCGACAGCCCGCTGCGCAGCCTTGCGCTGCGCGACCCCGATCTGGCGGCACTGATCGCGGAGGCGTCGCGCATGGTGCTGCGCCGGATCGTCGATCTGTGCCTGTCCGAACAGGTCGATGCGCTGCTGATCGCAGGCGATCTCTATGATGGCAGCCAGACCAGCATGAAAACAGCGCGGTTCCTGATGTCCGAACTGGCGCGGCTGGGGCCTGCAGGCATCCGCACCTTCATCATTCGCGGCAATCACGACGCAGAAAGCGTGATCACTCGCGAATTGACGCCCCCGGACGGGGTCTTCACCTTCACAGGACGCGCTAGGGCGATCCCCCTCACGAAAGGCCATCAGCAGATTCATATCCATGGGTTGAGCTTCCGCGACCGCCATGCCCCCAAAAGCCTTCTGCCCGAATACAAGCCCCCGATTGCCGATGCGCTCAATATCGGGCTGATGCATACCTCGCTCAATGGCAGCCCCGGCCATGATGCTTACGCGCCCTGCGCATTGGCCGATCTACAGGCGAGTGGTTTCGATTACTGGGCGCTGGGTCATATCCACAAACGCACCGAATATCCCGGTGCAGCAAGTGCTGCGCATGTGGTCATGCCAGGTATCCCGCAGGGCCGCGATATCGGCGAGGCAGGCGCAGGCAGCGTAACGCTTGTGACCTGCAGCGATAACGGGCTGCAGGTCGAAGCGCGGGTGGTGGCAGAAGCGGCCTTCGTGCCCGTTGCGCTCGATGTGACCGGGCTGGAGGACTGGCACGCGTTGCGCGGCGCGCTTGCCCACGCGCTGGAAGAGGCCCGCCTCTCGGTCCCGCATCTGGTCGCGCGATTGACATTGCAGGGCCATAGCCCGCTGGCCACGCGGCTTTTTCGCGACCGTGATCTGGCCCAGGAGGAGGCACAGCAAATCGCCCGCGACCTTGGCGGCACATGGGTCGAGAAACTGGTCCTTGACCTCGATGCGCAGGCCCCTGACGCTGGCGCGCTGGGGGATCTGGCCTCGATCATCGCTGGCGAGATTCGTAACTCGGCGCAATACACAGCCGCACTGGAAGCGCTGCGCCGTGATCTGGAAGGCGCTCTGCCCTCTGTTGCCGCGTTGCGCGACGATCTGGCCCAGATCGACCCCGAACTGATCGAGCGCGGTATTGCAGAAGTGCTCGCGCGGCTTGGCGGGGAGCGTCCGTGATGCGCATCGATGCACTGGGGCTGATCCGATACGGACATTTCACCGATGCGCGCCTGGCCCTGCCGCAGCCCGCAAAAGGGGCTGATCTGCATGTTGTTTACGGCCCCAATGAGGCCGGAAAATCAACGCTGTTTTCGGCCTGGCTGGATTTCCTTTTCGGCTTTCCCGCGCAATCGCAATACGGTTTCCTGCATGATTATCGCGCGCTGCGGATCGAGGCCGAGATCACCACCGCAACGGAGTCGCTGCATCTGGCCCGCATCAAGGGACGCAGCAATACGCTGATGGAGGCGCAGAGCGACCAGCCCGTGCCCGATGCCGTACTCGGCGCGGCGCTGGGGGGGCTGGACCGTGCCAGCATCGCGACGATGTTCTCGCTCGATGATGACACGCTCGAACAAGGTGGCGAAAGCATTCTGTCCAGCGAAGGCGAGCTGGGCCAGCTGCTGTTTTCCGCAAGCGCCGGATTATCCGATCTCAGCGATGCCTTGCGCGACCTGCAGGACGAGGCGGATCGCTGGTTTCGGGCGGGTGCACGCAAGTTTCGGCTGAACGAGCTCAAATCGCAATTGCGTGAGCTGGAAACGGCGCGGCGCGCCGTTGATGTGAAGGCATCGGACTGGCGCAAGCTCTGCGATGCGCTGGAAGACGCCGAAGCGCGCTACGGCGCCGCACGCACGCGCGGCGCGGCGACACGACGACGGCTGGGCGAGATCGCGCGCGATCTCGATGCGCTGCGCGATCTGTCACGGCTGCAACGTCGCGAAGCGATGCTGGCCGATTTGCCAGACGTGGAAGATTACCCGGCAAGCTGGCTGTCGGACATGCCGGCATGGCAGCGCGAAGAGGCCGAGATCGCCGCGCTTGAACCACCGGCACAGGCCCGCCAGTCCGCGATAGCACAAGAGCTGGACGCGCTGGACGAAGATGCGCAGGCCGAGGCGCTGAGCGACCGGATCGATGGATTGGAACGTCGCTTCGGCGCGATTGCGAAGGATATGGAGGATTTGCCCAGACGTCACGCGGCCGCAACCGAGCTCGGGCGCCAGATGGCGGCGCTGCTTGACAGGCTTGGCCGCCCGGATCTGACCCCGGAAACCGCGCGTCTGCCGGCGGCGCTGGTCGCAGAGCTGACAGCGCTGATGGAACAGCACGCCGTCTTGTGCAGCACGCTGGCGCAGGCGCGCACAGAACATGATCGCGCACGCCATGCCCTGCCTGACGGACCGGCCACAGCGCCGCTGGACGAAGCCGCCCTGAACCGTCTGGGACCGCTGGTCAAGGATCTGCAGCGCGCTGATCTGCTGCGGCTGGAAATGGACGCCCGCGCGGGGCTGGCGCAGGCCGAGATCACCCGACGCGCCGCCTTCGCTGCGCTGGCTCCGTGGCAGGGCGCGCCCACCGCGCTGGCCTGTCTGGATCTGCCCTCTGCCGCGCAGCTCGATGCGCTGCATGGCGCAATCGAGAGCGCCGCGCAGCGCTTGCGCGATGCTGAGGCACATCTCGGGCGTCTGCGCGCGGAGCTGGCGCAGGCGCGCGCGGGTCTGGGCGCAGTGCCTGAGCTGGACGCGCAAGAGGTGGCGGAGCTGCGCGACGCGCGCGACCGCGCCTGGGCCGCGCATAAATCGAGCCTCAGCGCCAGCACGGCGGCGACATTCGAGCGCGCCATGCATGCCGATGATCGCATTCGCACACAGCAGATCGCAGCCGCGCGGCAAAGCGAAAGACTGACGCGGGTCGCACAGGCGCAGGCCGCGCTGACCGTCGCAGAAGCCGAACGCGATAAGGCCGAAGCCGAAAGCACCGAGCAGATCGCCGCTCTGGCCGAAATCTGGACCACGATCGGTGTTGCCGCGCAGGGGCGCAGTCTTGCAGATCTGACCGCCTGGTGCCGACGGCGCGAGGAAGCGCTCGCCGCAGCGCGCGCGCGTGACCACGCACAGGCGCAGCTCAACGCAGTTCTTACGCGTCTCGATGCTGCGCGCGCAGCACTGGCACAAACGCCGGGCGCAGTGCCTGAGGATGCATGTTTTGCCACCCTGCTGGCGGACGCCGAAGCGCAGCTGGAACAAGCCGCAGCCTTGCGCCTGCGGGCCGAACGCGAACGCGACGCGCAGGCGCGCGCGACCGCATTGAAAGACGCGCAAAATGCTCTTGCACAGTGGCAGGCACGATGGGAGTCGCTTTGCGCGCAATGCTGGGTCGGCCTCCCCGCGCCGGAGGTGGGGGCCATGCGCGCGATCCTCGATCTGGTCACCAGCTTGACCGAGCGCAGCATCCGCGCTGCCGAGCTGGCCCAACGCATCGACAGTATCGAGCGCGATATCGCGGGCTTCACCGCTGAGCTGCACGAGCTTGCGCGACAGCTCGACATGCCCATAGCGGGCGGTCCAGAGCAGCTTTGGCCAGTGCTGCGCGCGCGGCTTCAGACAGCGCGGGAGCGCCGCAGCGCGCGCGCGCGGTTGCGCAAAGCCGCGGAGGAGGCGCAGCGCGACTGCGCGGCACTCAGGACGCGGCGCGCGGCGCTGACCGCCCGCGTTGCGCCTGTCCAGGCCAGGTTCGGGCCTCACCCGCTTGATGCGCTGGCCCAGAAGCTGACGAAAATTGCGCAGGCGCGCGAGATTGCACAGGACTGTGCCAGCCTGCGCCTTGAGCTGGCGCAGAAACTTGGCTGCACGGATCTTGCGCCCGAAATCGCGCGGCTCGCCACGCTGGATGCCACCGCGCTGCAGATCGAGCAGGATGATCTGGAAGCCCGGCTCATGCATGAAGACAAGGCCATGCAGGAAAGCTATGCGGTACTGGCCGCGGCGCAACAGGCGCGGGATTCGGTCAGTCAGGACGCGGAAGCCGCACGGCTCGAGGCCGAGCGCCAGACGCTGATCCTGCAGATCGCCGAGGAAACACGCGCCTTCGTTGCCCGGCGCGCAGGGATCATCGCGGTCGAACAGGCGCTGCGGCGCTACCGTGACACACATCGCTCCAGCATGATGGCGCGCGCCTCTGAGGCCTTCGCCATGCTGACTGGCGGGCGCTATAGCGGGCTTGTGACGCAAGCAGGTGGCCGTGACGAGGTGCTTATGGCGCAGCTTGCAGGCGGGGCGACGAAAGCTGTGGCGACCCTCTCAAAAGGCACCCGCTTTCAGCTCTATCTGGCGCTGCGCGCCGCAGGCTATGGCGAATTCGCGTCCAGCCGCCCGACCGTGCCATTCATCGCAGACGATATCTTCGAGACCTTTGACGACACGCGCGCAGAGGCTGCGTTCCGGCTGTTGGCCCAGATGGCCCGACATGGGCAAGTTATCTATCTGACCCATCACGCGCATCTGTGTGAGATCGCTCGCAAAGCCTGCCCGGACGTTCGGTTTCACGATCTGCGCGCTGTGTGAGGATCGCTGCGGGATTCATCATCTGCCCAAGAGCTGTGCATGACCGATCAGGAGTGGTCATCCGCTAAGCGCTTTAGGACAGGTGCGAGCGCTTTGTAAACAAAGCGATAAGAAACTTTGACAGAAATGTGAATCTGCGCAATTCTGACATTGTCAACAATCTTGTTGTCAAAAACGTGAGACGGTGCCGCTACAGGGCATGTCCAGATGGGAGACGATTTATGGCGCAAATACCAAACAAACTGATCGCAGCGCTGCTGGCAAGCTCTGTGCTGACAGGGGCCGGGGCGGCACTCGCCCAAGACAAGATTTTGCGCATCGGCATGACCGCTGCCGATATTCCGCGCACATTGGGACAGCCTGATCAGGGGTTCGAGGGCAACCGCTTCACCGGGATCACCATCTATGACAGCCTGACCGAATGGGATCTGAGCTCGGAAACCGAGCCTTCGGTGGTGACTGCGGGTCTGGCGACCAGCTGGGAAGTGGATCCCGATGACACCACGAAATGGATTTTCACTCTGCGTGAAGATGTGACCTTCCATGATGGCAGCCCCTTTAATGCCGAGGCGGTCGTCTGGAACGTGCAGAAAGTGCTCGATGAGGACGCGCCGCATTTTGACGCCAGTCAGGTGGGCGTGACCGCATCGCGGATGCCGACGCTGCGCTCGGCGCGGGTGATTGATGAATTCACGGTCGAGCTGACCACGTCCGAACCCGACAGTTTCCTGCCCATCAACCTGACCAATCTGTTCATGGCCTCGCCCACGCATTGGCAGGCCAAATTCGAGGAAACCGGCGATGCCGAATCCGCCTGGGCAGCTTTTGCGGCAGATCCCTCGGGCTCTGGTCCCTTTCGCGTGACGGCGTTTGCCCCGCGCGAACGGCTGGAAATGGTGCCCAACGAAAACTACTGGAACCCGGCCCGCACTTCGACACTGGATGGCGTGGTTCTGGTGCCGCTGCCCGAAGCCAATGCCCGCACGGCCGCCCTTCTGTCCGGTCAGGTGGACTGGATCGAAGCCCCCTCGCCCGATTCCTTGCCCCAGATCGAATCGCGCGGTTTCGTGATCTATTCCAACCCGCAGCCCCATGTCTGGCCATGGCAGCTGTCTTTTGCCGAAGGCTCGCCCTGGCTTGACCAGCGCGTGCGCCATGCGGCCAATCTGTGTTTCGACCGCGAAGAATTGTCGATCCTGCTGGGCGGCATGATGGGCGCGCCCAAAGGCTCGTATGAGCCGGGACATCCGTGGTTCGGCAATCCGTCTTTCGACATCCGCTATGATCTGGAAGAAGCTCAGCGCCTGATGAGCGAGGCCGGATTCTCCTCAGATAACCGTCTGCAGGTGCGGGTGCAGACCTCGGCCTCGGGCTCGGGGCAGATGCAGCCCATCCCGATGAACGAATATCTTCAGCAATCCCTGCGCGACTGCTATTTCGACGTGCAGCTGGATGTGATCGAATGGAACACGGTCTTCACCAACTGGCGGCGCGGGGCCACGGACGAATCCGCCAATGGCGCGGATGCGATCAATGTCAGCTTCTCGACCATGGATCCGTTCTTCGGGATGGTGCGCTTCACCTCGACCCAGACCTTCCCGCCTGTGTCGAACAACTGGGGCTATTTCGGCAATGACGAATTCGACGCGCTGATCGCGACCGCGCGCACGGCCTTTGACGAAGCTGAGCGTGACGAAGCCCTGGCCGCGCTGCACACCCGCATCGTCGAGGAAGCGCCCTTCGTCTGGGTGGCGCATGACACGGGCCCGCGCGCCATGTCGCCGCGTGTGACCGGCGTGGTGCAACCGCGCAGCTGGTTCATCGACATCGCACCCATGGGGATGGAGTGATCTGACGCACAGGCCCCGGCACCGCGCCGGGGTCTGTTTTCTCAGATGCCGCAATGCCAAATTAGGAGCGCGCCCATGCTTGGCTACAGCTTGCGACGGATCATCTACACGGCACCTGTCCTGCTCGGGGTGTCAGTGGTCTGTTTTGCCCTTGTCCATATCTCGCCCGGTGATCCGCTGATCTCGATCCTGCCCGCCGATGCCTCTGTCGAATTGCAGGAACGTCTGCGCGTGCTTTATGGGTTTGATCGCAGCTTGCCAGAACAATTCATCCTGTGGCTGGGTCGGGCCTTGCAGGGCGATCTGGGCACCTCGATCGCGACCGGACGGCCTGTGACCACGGAAGTCATGCGCGCGGTCAGCAATACGCTGATGCTGGCTTCGGTCGCCACGGTCATCGGCTTCGTTCTGGGCTGCTTTTTCGGCTTCGTTGCCGGTTATTTCAGCAACTCCCCTCTGGACAAGGCCGCATCCGCTGCCGCTGTCTTTGGCGTGTCAGTGCCACATTACTGGCTGGGCATGGTGCTGGTGATCATATTCTCGGCGCAGCTGGGCTGGTTGCCTGCGGCCGGGGCCGGTCCGGGCGGATCAAGCCAGTGGCGCTTCGACATGGAGCATCTGCGTTACATGATCCTGCCTGCGATCACCATGAGCGTGATCCCGATGGGCATCATCGCGCGCACCGTGCGTGCGCTGGTCGCTGAGATCCTGGCACAGGAATTCGTCATCGGGCTGCGCGCGCGCGGTCTGTCGGAATTCGGGGTCTTCATGCATGTCGTCAAGAATGCGGCCCCTACAGCGCTGGCGGTGATGGGCGTGCAACTGGGCTATCTGCTGGGCGGCTCGATCCTGATCGAGACTGTGTTCAGCTGGCCGGGCACCGGGATGCTGCTGAACTCCGCCATTTTCCAGCGTGATTTGCCGCTGCTGCAGGGCACGATCCTTGTGCTGGCGATGTTCTTCGTCGTCCTGAACCTGCTCGTCGATATCCTGCAAAGCGCGCTTGATCCGCGCATCAAGAGGTAACGCAGATGGCTGATGCAACCTTGAACGTGCCTATTGTCCCGGCTGTGCGCAGTGCCGGATACTGGCAGAACGTCGGCGCGCGGCTGGTGCGCGACAAGACCGCGATGGCAGCAGCGGCGGTGCTGATCCTGCTGACATTGGCGGCGATCTTCGCCCCGCTGATCGCGCCCATGGACCCGCTGGAGGGACGGCTGATCAACCGGCTGCGCCCCATCGGCACCGAAGGCCACCTGCTGGGCACGGATGAACTGGGCCGGGACATGCTCTCGCGGCTGATCTGGGGTGGGCGGCTGTCCCTGCTGATGGGGGTGACGCCAGTAGTGCTGGCCTTCATCTTCGGCTCGGCCATCGGCATCATCGCAGGCTATGCCGGCGGCTGGACCAATACGCTGATCATGCGCACGGTCGATGTGTTCTATGCCTTCCCTTCGGTGCTGCTGGCCGTGGCGCTTTCAGGCGCGTTGGGGGCGGGGCTTGGGAATGCACTCTTATCGCTAACGGTGGTGTTCATCCCCCCCATTGCACGCGTCGCGGAATCCGTCACCACCCGCCTGCGGTCTTCTGATTTCATTGAGGCTGCGCGGGCCTCCGGCGCCGGGGCCTTCACCATCGTGCGCGTGCATGTGCTGGGCAATGTGCTCGGGCCGATCTTCGTCTATGCGACCTCGCTGATCGCGGTCAGCATGATCCTGGCTTCGGGGCTGTCATTCCTTGGCCTTGGCGTGCGCCCACCGAACCCGGAATGGGGGCTGATGCTCAACACTTTGCGCACGGCGATCTATGTCCAGCCCTGGGTGGCCGCTCTGCCCGGTGCGATGATCTTCATGGTCTCGATTTCCTTCAACCTGCTGTCGGACGGGCTGCGCTCGGCCATGGAGGTGCGCCAATGAGCACAGAAAAGGCAATCATGACCGTGCGCGGCCTGCGCAAGTATTTCCCGATCAAGGGGGGTATCCTTGGCCGCACCGTGAAGAATGTGCACGCGGTTGACGGCGTCAATCTGGAAGTATTCGCGGGCGAGACGCTGGGCGTCGTGGGCGAATCCGGTTGCGGCAAATCCACCACGGCGCGGCTGCTGATGCACCTGATCGAGCCCGATGAGGGCGCGCTTTATTTCGACGGCAAGCTGGTCGGCAGCCCGGAACTGCCGCTGAAAGAATACCGGCGGCAAGTGCAGATGGTGTTTCAGGACAGCTATTCCTCGCTCAATCCGCGCCTGACCATCGAGGATAACATCGCATTCGGCGCGAAAGTCCACGGCACGCCCGCGCGCGAGGCCCTGGAGCGCACGCATGACCTGCTCAACCGCGTGGGCCTTGATCCTGTGCGCTTTGCAGGCCGCTATCCGCATGAGTTGTCAGGCGGCCAACGCCAGCGTGTCAATATCGCCCGCGCTCTGGCGCTGCGCCCGCGGGTGATCATCCTCGATGAAGCCGTGTCTGCGCTCGACAAATCCGTGGAAGCACAGGTGCTCAACCTGCTTGCCGATCTGAAGGAAGAATTCGGCCTGACCTATGTCTTCATCAGCCATGACCTGAATGTGGTGCGCTTCGTCTCGGATCGGGTGATGGTGATGTATCTGGGCCAGGTTGCGGAAATCGGCGATTCTGAGGCGCTCTATGACAACCCGCTGCACCCCTATTCGCGTGCGCTTCTGTCGTCGATGCCGTCCATGGACCCTGACAACCGCACGATGGAGCCTGCGCTGACCGGAGATCCGCCGAACCCCATCGATCCGCCCTCTGGTTGCCGGTTCCACACCCGCTGCCCGGTCGTCTCGCCCATCTGCGGCGGGGCGGAACCTGCCCTGACCCAGCGCGCGGCAAAGCATCTGGTCGCCTGTCACGCGCATGACCCGGATTCTGGCTACACCGCGCCCAGCCCCAAGGAGGCCGCAGAATGACCGCCCCGTTTCTGTCCATCAAGAACCTTGGCGTCACCTTTACCGGCGGCACCCGGCCGGTGCGCGCGGTCAATGATGTCTCGCTCGACATTGCCGAAGGCGAGGCTGTCGCACTGATCGGTGAATCCGGCTCAGGCAAATCCGTGACGATGCGTGCGGTGATGCGGCTCAACCCCGAAAAGCGCTCGAAGCTCGACGGCCAGATCCTCGTCGGTGGGCGCGATGTGATGGGGATGAACTC
>SKIM01000174.1 GCA_007116445.1 Natronohydrobacter sp. | reverse complement strand
TCGACAAACAATTGCGGCGCTATAAGCGGCGACTGAAGGATCATCATCGTGAACGCCCCACTCCAGTCGAGTTTGCCGATGCCTCCTACAATATTCTGGCCTCGGATCAGGCAGATACGCCTGAAGAACCCGACAGCTTGCAGCCGATTATCATCGCGGAAATGGAAACCCGCATCCCGTCATTTTCGGCCGGCGAGGCCGTGATGCAGATGGAACTCGCCCATGCGCCGGTTCTGGTTTTCCGCAACGAGCGTCATGGCGGGTTGAATGTCGTCTATCGTCGTGATGACGGCAATATCGGCTGGATTGACCCGCAGTAAATCAGCGATTACATCACGCGCTTCGGGCCCTGATCGGGCAGAGCTGGACAGTCACATTACAGGAGATTGACGCGATGGAAATGGGAACGCTTCTCAATGCAAAGGCTGTTCGGTTCATCTCCTCTGCCACGAGCAAGAAGCGTTTGTTTCAGACTGTCGGCGAAGTTGCGAAGTCAGTGTATGGGCTGGACTCGGAAACTGTGATCAGCGCACTGCAAGAGCGTGAAACCCTTGGTCCGACGGGTGTAGGGCACGGTGTGGCCGTCCCCCATGCCCGTCTGGACGGAATCAATGATGTTCTCGGGGTGTTCTTCAGACTGGAAAAACCACTGGATTATGGCTCAGTGGATAAAGCTCCGGTTGATCTGGTTTTCGCACTCTTCGCGCCCCGCGACGCGGGGGTAGAACATCTGAAGGCTTTGGCCTTTGTCTCGCGCACCTTGCGCAATACGCATATTTGCGAAAAACTGCGCTCTAATGATGATCCGGCAAAGCTCTATGCGATTTTATCCAGTAGCGAGGCCAGCAAGGCGGCCTGACCTGACATCCGGCGCAGACTTATTCCTGCGGTTTTGGTGACCAATCTGCAAAGCCCAGCATGTCGTAATCGATGCCATAGGCAACACGGCAGGCGGCTTCCAACTCCGCGTCGTAAATGCGCGCCAGATTGAGCGGACCCGTGCGGGACGCGGCATCAAAAGCTGGAAAGACGCAGCCGAGATCACGCCCAAGCCGTGGCAAGTCTTCGGACAAACTGTCTTCGCGCAGCAGATGGTGCAAAGGGCATTGGGTCGTGATCGCTTCGATCAGGCGGAACTGGCTGGCCCAGACAGGCCGCACCGGCAGCGCAGTCTGGCCGTTAAGATTGGCCTTGACGAAGTCAAGAAAACCCAGGAACAGGCGTCGATGGGTCGCGACATCAAGTGCCTTGAGCGCGGCGCGCTCGGTCGGCACGGTCACCCCATGCACGCGCTCGATGAAGCGGCGCACGTTTTCACGACTGCCAAGCGCGACCTGTCCGACAAAAATTTCATGCGCGCGCGCCAATGGGTGGCGCAGCACAGTGAAGGCCACGCGCATGGAGTGGCTGCGCTGCCACGCGCGCCAAGTCTGCGCTGTGAAATCAGAGCGCAGCGCCGCAGGCTCCCCTTCGCCATCAACCGCGCTCATCCAATTCAGGATCGGACGTTCAGTGCACCCCGGCAGCGGGGCGTAGACCAAGGGCACTGTTCGGCAGGCGCGAAAGGCCCAGAGCAGCCCGGCCTGACGGGGCTCAAAATTGGGACTGCGTGAGAGATGGAAGCGATCAAGCCGCGCAAGCCCATCAGCCAGCGCATCAGGATTCACCAGTTTTTCATCCAGCGGTTCGGGATTCTGCCGTTTCAGCTTTCTGGGAAGCGCATCGATCTGTGCCCCCACTCCCAACCATCTTGCAAGCCCATTGATCACATCAACTGAAAGAATATCCTCATAATCGACATAAAACGCCGATTGACCGGTCACTTGCAGTCGGTTCTGAATTTTCAGCTGGAAGTCCTGAAGGCTGCGCAAATGGGTTTCGAATTCGATCGGATCGAAGACAACCTTCTCGACTCGGCGATTCTTCACGTCTCCGAGCCGCCATTGTTGCGTCGCCCGCGCTATTTTCAGCGAGACATAGGAATCCAGCGGATTTCGGGTCAGAATGATCTTGGCGCAGTCGTGATCATTCAGGAAAGCATCCAGCACGCGTGGATCGTGGTCATGAAAATAGCGAAACCCCGACAGCGCTGGTTGCGCCTTGAACGCTGACAGCAAGGCCAGCGGGTCGCGATCTCGGGTTGCGCGGTCGAAGCCGAGGACAGAATCCGTCTTGGGATGCCCTGCAAAAACCGGGTTGAACGCCTCGCCCTCGCAGCGCAGGGTCGGAAATTCGTTCAGGCTGGCTTCGAGCAGGTTCGAGCCCGTGCGCATTTCCGCCAGCAAGACAAAATACCGGAACCGGGTAGTTGCTGACATCATAGTCCTCGCTGAATCGGGCATTAGATTTGACAATCCTTGAGCACCTGAGCGGGCAAACCGCTGTTGCGCAACATCGTAGTGAACTCGTCAAGCCCAGTCGCATCGACCAGCTCGGGCAAGCCATGCGCATCAAGCGCCTTGTCTTGTGCGATGCCGTTCAGCGCATCGAGAAGATGCTTGCGCGGTTCAGCCAAAACTTCGGCCAGGGTCAATATCCTGACACGCGCGAGCACCCAACGTGATGTCAGATGCCCCAGCCATTCCTGCTCTTGCCGATGCATCTGTCCGGCCAGCGCCACCAGCGCGTCAACCGGTTGTGCCCGTTGCGACAGGCCAAGCATCCATGCGCCCCGAATGACTGAAATCTGCGCATTCGTATCTGTCGCCATGAACCAGCCCAGTTCACCATTCATGACATCGCCCGGGCCATGCAGAAAACATTGGCGTTCGGGACGGGTCGCCCAAAGCAGATTGGTCAGAAACATCCTTGGATTGTAGTCGCGGATCGCGGCGCTGTCGCTGATGGCACCATGCCAGACCTTGGCGCCGCGGTGAAACTGCACTCTATCAGGTGCGAAAAGATGTCCATGTGCACGAGTTCCACTCACCTGCCCGACCCAGAATTCAAAATTCTGAAAGACATGCTCGTAGCCGGTGAAAACCGAATAGGGACCAGCAGATTTCGTGCTGGCGCTGGTTTCTCGTGGAAAGCGGCTTTGCATGTAGAGCCCGGCCCGCCCGTCGAAGCGCTGTTTCTCGGCAAGCTCGAAATAGCGATCTATCTTGGCCGGATCGGCGGGCACTGGCTCCAGCTTGGCAGGTTGCGCGGAGAGGTAAAAGTCATACAGCCGCTCGGCCTCGGGCCATATTTTCCGCGCCAAAAAGCAATCCGAGCGCCGCAAAAGCTGAAGATGATCATCATAAAACAGGTTGGGGCGCCCGTGGCGGTCGAATTTGACCAGCGTGAGGGATCGGCTTTCAATCTTGCGCGCATGCAGACGCGCGAGGGTCTGAAAATAGGATTCGTCCGGGATCCAGTTCTGACGGAAAAACCGCTCGAATTTCGCGCGATCCGGGGCGGTCAGGATGGCCTGCAAGGTCGCACGGGTCAGGCACCACCATTGCGACCCCATATGCGGACGCAACGGCGCCGGGATCTTGCGCCGGATACCAAGCTTGCGCTGCAAGTCCACGAAACGGTCGAACAGCCAGCGCTGGCGACGCCAGTCAAAGGGGAAATACAGTGTAAAGCGTTCCTCTGACAGACCGCCCATGATCCATGTCGCATGGTCAATCGCCACCGACTCGATGAAATCGGTCTCGGGATGGTCTTGCAGATGGGCAATCAGATCTTGTGCGGGGCGGATCGGCAGACATGCGCCCGAGGTCAACAGAACATGCGCAACATCAGGAAAATCACGCAGCAACAGCTCGGACGCTTCCTGCGTCGCACGGATTAGATGCCATGACCCCCAGGCACAGCGATGGCGTTCCGAAAAGCGCAGCAGTGGCTGCGGCCCCAGATCGTCCATGAGTGCCTGCACATCTTCTGCCGCGACTGCGCGATCAATATGCATGACCACAGGGCAGCCCGCAGCCATCCAGAACCGCGCAACCTGTGCGGCCCTGCGCAGAGCCGTATGGCAGAGCATCACAATCCCCACCGGGGCCGCAGGCGCTGTCATGCCCAATCTCCTTTTGACATCAGCCCCAGAATCTCTAGCTGACGCCAGTTGATATATTCAGTGGACCATTCGCACCACAGATCCTGATTGCGGCTGAGGCTGTCTTCATAGGCGCGATACTCGCGGCTGCCGGCATAATGCTCGCGCCGTTCCAATTCTTCCTGCGCCTTGCCGATGACCGTATCGAGAAATTTCGCATGCAGCAGCACCCCAGAGGCCGCCTCGCCGCCGCTTTCATCATAGACCCGGTTCAGCCCGCGCGGCAGCAGCATATGGGTCGAGCTGAGATAGGCGTATTTGCGCGACCAATACACCAGCGGAATCTTGTTGAGCGCCGGAGCATTTTCCGGCGCGTGGGCCATGATGACGCGTTGGCGCACACCGCCTTGAATCCACAAATCGTGGTAGTCTGGATTGCGCTTGATACTGTAATTTGAAGAATCAAACCAACGCGCGATCTCGAAGGGATTCTGCCCCGCACGATAGGGATGCGCCGTGACAGGGCCTTTTGGATACATGTCCAGCAGCATCGCACCGAAGGACCGGCGCCCCTGGCTTTCCAACCAGTCGGTCAGGGCAGTGATCGGGCGGGTATCGCAGAACGGATAGATGAAAAATTCATCCACATCGACGACAAGCACCCATCGCCCCGCGCCATAGAGCCACAGCAAGTGGTTCAGCCAGTCAATGCCGAAACTTGCGCGCTTGTAGCTGGCCTGCGTGGACCAGAGCGATACATCCTCCTGCTGCGCGAGATAGTCGGCACTGCCATCGGTCGAGCCATTGTCGACCATTACGAAATGACGCACGCCTTGCGCGCGGTAATAGTCCAGAAAATACGGCAGCCGCACCAGTTCATTGCGCAGCGTCGAGAAGATGACCACATCCTG
>SKIM01000064.1 GCA_007116445.1 Natronohydrobacter sp. | reverse complement strand
GCTTCGGTATAGCGCGGCGGCGGCTGGGTGAAATGCTGCTCTGGCGTGACCGAGCGCTTGTCGAGCGCGTCGCCTTCAGCCATCTGCGGCAGGCGCTTGTCGTCATCATCGACGACATCATCGCGGCCTTCCTCATAGACCCTCAGAAAGCCATCGAACAACACCACCTGACCTGTCGCGCGCAGGCCCACCTGCCCATCCTGCGAGCCGATCTCGACGGTGGTGCGCTCCAGCCGCGCGGCTTCCATCTGCCCCGCAATCGTGCGTTTCCAGATCAGATCATAGAGCTTGCGCTGGTCGCTATCGGTGATCTTCAGCTTGTCGGGGCTGACCGCCATATCGGTGGGCCGGATACATTCATGCGCTTCCTGCGCGTTCTTGGCCTTGTTTTTATACATGCGCGGCGATTTCGGCACATAGTCCGCGCCATAGCGGTCCTGGATCACATCGCGCGCGGCCATCACCGCTTCCGGGGCCATGTCGATGCCATCGGTCCGCATATAGGTGATATAGCCTGCCTCATACAAGCGTTGCGCCGTGCTCATGCAATGCTTCGCGCCCATGCCGAATTTGCGGCTGGCCTCCTGTTGCAGGGTCGAGGTCATGAACGGCGCCGACGGGTTGCGGCTGGCGGGCTTGGCTTCGACCGAATGTACGGAAAGTGACCGCGACTGCACCGCCTGCACGGCAATTTCAGCGGATTCTGCAGTAGCGATGTCGAATTTGTCCAGGCGCTTGCCGGCCAGGCTGACGAGCTTCGCGCTGAATTCCTGCCCGCGCGGGGTGGTCAGGCCTGCGGTGACCGACCAGTATTCCTGCGCGCGGAATGCCTCGATTTCCATCTCGCGCTCGACAATCAGGCGCAGGCAGACCGATTGCACGCGCCCTGCCGATTTCGCGCCGGGCAGCTTGCGCCAGAGCACGGGCGAGAGGTTGAACCCCACCAGATAATCGAGCGCGCGCCGCGCGAGATAGGCGTGAACCAGCGGCATGTCGACCTGGCGGGGGTTCTTCATGGCTTCGGTCACGGCCGTCTTGGTGATCGCATTGAACACGACGCGGTGTACGGGTGTATCCTTCTTGAGCGCGCGCGATTTCGCCAGCGCCTCGGTCAGATGCCAGGAAATCGCCTCGCCCTCGCGGTCAGGGTCGGTTGCGAGGATCAGTTCCGGGTCGTCCTTGAGCGCATCCGCGATGGCCTTGACATGCTTGCGCGAGTCGCTGGCGACTTCCCAGAGCATCTCGAAATCCTGTTCGGGATCGACCGAGCCATCCTTGGGCGGCAGGTCGCGTACATGACCATAAGAGGCCAGAACCGTATAGCCGGGACCGAGATATTTGTTGATTGTCTTGGCCTTGGCGGGCGATTCGACGACGACGACTGCCATGAAATTCCTCTGATAAAAACACCATCCGCTTTCTGGGCGGGTGGCTTACATGTGTTGGCAGGGGGGGGAATGTCAATGCGACGCAGCGTGTCACGTCTGCGTCAACTGATGCAATCCGGCACCAGAATGCAGGGTCAGGCGCGGCTGATCAGCCCGCCCGGATGGCGCTGAATTGTGCCCTGCATCTCCATCATAACCAGCGCTGGTGAGATCTTTGCGGCGGACAGATGCAGGTCGCGGATGATCTGGTCTTCCGCAACCGGGCTGGGCCCAAGAAGCTCAAGGATGCGCTGGTCGAGTGCGTCTGGTGCGGGGCCGGTCGAGATTGCGACAGGCTGGGGCTTGTGCACTGGCGGCGCGGGCTGATCTTGCAGGCGCTGGAGCACCTCAAGCACATCCTCGACATGGCGCACCAGCGTCGCACCGTCGCGAATCAGCCGGTTGCAGCCCCCGGCGCGCCCGTCGATCGGGTGGCCAGGCACGGCCATGACTTCGCGCCCCTGATCGAGCGCGTCGCGCGTGGTGATCAGCGTGCCGGATTTGTCGGCGGCTTCGACGACGACGACGGCCAGCGCCAGTCCGGAAATGATACGGTTGCGGATTGGGAAATGCCGCGCGGCAGGTTGCAGCCCCATGCGTTGCTCGGACAGACGCAGGCCCTGATCCGCAATGGCGGCGGCCAGAACTGCATTTTCGACCGGGTAAATGACATCTACGCCACCAGCCATGACCGCGATCGTGCCGGTTTTCAGACTGCCGTGATGGGCCGCCGAATCGATCCCGCGGGCAAGACCGGAAACGACAGTGTAGCCTTCATGTCCAAGGCCTTCCGCCAGGGCCCGCGCGGTCCTTGTCCCGAGGCTGGAGGCATTGCGCGCCCCGACAAGCGCCACAATGGGGCGCAGGATCGGGGCACGCTGGCCCATGCACCACAGAACCGGCGGTGCATCCGAGATACTGGCAAGCGTGGCCGGGTAGGCATCTGTGCCGAAGCAGAGCATCCGCGCGCCTTTTGCGCGGGCGAGGTCCATCTCGCGCTCGGCTGCATCCTGCGAATATGGCGCGTAATCTGACACGCCAGCGCCGCGCGCAATTTCTGGCAGCGCAGCCAGGGCCGCTTCTGCAGACCCATGTTCCGCCATCAGACGGTGGAATGTGGCTGGCCCGACACGGGCCGAGCGAATGAGGCGAAGCCAGAATAGCCTGTCTTCCTCCGACTTGGGTGGGGTGAAGGGTGGGTGAGAAGAAAACAAATCTTTCGCCATTCCATCCGCCTCGCCTCATTCTGGAGTAGAGATTGCACAGCGATGGTTAAGAGGAGGTAAATTTTTCTGACCGCATCCTCGAAAATACCTCTCTTGCTGCGTTTATTTTCGCCTCAGGCGGCGCTTCCGCCCACAGTCAGCCCGCCGATCATCAATGTGGGCTGGCCAACCCCGACCGGAACCCATTGTCCGGCCTTGCCACAGGTCCCCATGCCCGGATCCAGCGCCATGTCATTGCCAAGCGCGCGAATCTGCGTCAGCGCGGTCGCCCCGTCCCCGATCAGGGTCGCTCCCTTGACCGGGCCGAGCACCTTGCCGTTCTTCACCCGGTAGGCTTCGGTGCAGGAAAACACGAATTTGCCGTTGGTGATATCCACCTGCCCGCCGCCGAACCCGACCGCGTGGATCCCGTCTTTCAGCTCCGCCACGATATCCTCGGGCGCGGTTTCGCCGCCCAGCATATAGGTATTGGTCATGCGCGGCATCGGCGCATGCGCGTAGGATTCGCGCCGCCCGTTCCCAGTGGGCGCCACCCCCATCAGCCGCGCGTTCTGGCGGTCCTGCATGTAGCCGACCAGAACACCATCCTCGATCAGCACATTGCGCGCCGACGGCGTGCCTTCGTCGTCAATGCTGATGGAGCCGCGCCGGTCCGGAATCGTGCCGTCATCGAGCACGGTCACGCCTTTGGCCGCGACTTGCTGGCCCAGCAGACCGGCAAAGGCGGAGCTGCCCTTGCGGTTGAAATCCCCTTCCAGACCATGCCCCACCGCTTCATGCAGCAAGATCCCCGGCCAGCCTGGCCCCAGCACGACATCCATGACCCCGGCCGGGGCAGGCTCGGCCCCAAGATTGACCAATGCGATTCGCAGCGCCTCGCGGGCCATGGCCGACCAGGTGTCGCGCGCCATCACCCCATCGAGCCCCGCACGTCCGCCGCCGCCCGCCGAGCCGGATTCGCGCCGGCCGTTCTCTTCGACGATCACCGACAGGTTCAGTCGGCTCATAGGGCGCGTATCGTGGAGTTGCCTTCCGTCCGGGCGCAGGATTGCGATCTGTTGCAGCGATGCCCCCAAGGAAACCGAAACCTGCACCACACGCGGATCAAGTCCGCGCAGATAATCGTCGATCTCGCGCAGCACATCCAGCTTGGCCGGAAATGTCGCCCCCGCGATCGGGTCGGCATCGGTGTAAAGCCTGCGATTCGTGGCGTGCGGCGCGTCGGCCAATGTGCCGCCGCCTTGCCCCACGGCCAGCCGGGCTGTTTCCGCCGACCGGCGCAGCGCTTCCATCGTCATGTGGGTTGAATGCGCGTAGCCCGTCACCTCGCCGCGCACAGCGCGCAGCCCGAACCCTTCGGAGGCATTGTAACCGGCCGATTTGATGCGCTGGTCGTCGAGCAGGATCGATTCGGACACAAGGCGTTCGGCGAAGATCTCGCCATCATCAGCGCCAAGGGTGGCCGTGCGCAGAATGTCAAGTGCGGGTCTTTCGTCGAAGATGGTTTCGAAGGGCCGAAAATCGGTGTCGTTCATGCCTTGGGCCTTTCCCTGATGCGCATCTGAGGGTCCGGGCGCGCGGCCTGCAGACGTGATACCAATGTATAAACCGATGCGTTTTTGGTCAGTTTTGCTTGTTCTGAGATATATAATATGGTTTTAAAAGGGCAAAGCTCAACGGGATTCCATTGCATGCCGTTTCGGTTGTGACAGGTCCCGAGATATAATGTGGCAATGTGCCGCGCAAAAACGGGAACCGAAGATGCGATTTTCCAAAGCCCTCCCCGCGATTGTGGCTCTGAGTTCTGCCGCCCTGCCTGCGCAGGTTGCCGCTGACGCTCTGCTGCCAGACCTGCCTGTGCTGGGCGCGCCTGTGCCCGATGGCACATCGCTGCAGACACCTTTCACGGCGCTGGCGCGCGAAGTTGTGTTCCTCGACAATCTGCTGCTCTGGATCATCGTGCCGATCACGATTTTCGTTACGGGCCTGCTGATCTGGGTGATCGTGTTCCACAATCGCAAGGCGAATCCCGAACCCGCGCGCTTTACTCACAACACCCCGCTTGAGGTCGCCTGGACGGTGATCCCGGCGCTTATCCTTTTGTTCATCGCGCTCTTTACCTTCCCCGCTCTGCGCCATCAGCAGATCATGCCCGAGGCTGAAGTGACCATCAAGGTGACGGGCCTGCAGTGGTATTGGGACTATGAATATGTCGATCATGGCGTGCAATTCTCGCAATTCATGCTCGAGCG
>SKIM01000025.1 GCA_007116445.1 Natronohydrobacter sp. | reverse complement strand
TTGGGTGTCCGGGCTGGATAGGACCCTCATCAGATTTCCTCCGGAAAATGCGTCATCACGAGGCGGATGGGATTGGGCGCGGCCTGTCCCAGCCCGCAGATCGAAGCGTCCTGCATCACGCTGCATAGCTCCTCCAAGAGCGGCTGATCCCAATGCGCGGCCTGCATCAGCTTCACGGCTTTCTCGCAGCCTGTGCGGCAGGGCGTGCATTGCCCGCAGGATTCGGCTTCAAAGAAGCGCAACATGTTCAACGCCGCGCCGCGTGCGGAATCGTGATCCGACAGCACCACGACGGCGGCCGAGCCAATGAATGTGCCATGCGGCTGCAATGTGTCGAAATCGAGCGGAATGTCATCCATATGCGCGGGCAACAGCCCCGATGACGGCCCGCCCGGCTGATACGCCTTGAAGGCATGCCCCGCAGCCATTCCCCCCGCCGCAGCAATCACATCGCGGATCGTCGAGCCCGCGGGCAGCAGATACACACCGGGACGCGCCACACGGCCAGAGACAGAATAGCTGCGCAGCCCCTTGCGGCCATTTACCTCGACCGAGGACAGGATCTCCGGCCCTTCGCGACAGATCCGCGCGATCCAATGCAGGGTTTCGACATTATGCACCAGTGTCGGCTGGCCAAACAGCCCGACCTGCGCGACATAGGGCGGACGATGCCGTGGCAGACCGCGCTTGCCTTCGATCGATTCGATCATCGCGGATTCTTCGCCGCAGATATAGGCCCCCGCCCCACGACGCAGCTCGATATATCCCGCCTCGACCAGCCCTGCCGATTCCAGCGCCGCGATCTCGGTCGCGAGGATCTCCAGCACGCTCGGGTATTCGTCGCGCATGTAGATATAGCAGCGCGCCGCATCCACCGCCCAGGCCGCGATCAGCATGCCCTCCAGCATCAGATGCGGTGTGCGCTCCAGATAGAAGCGGTCCTTGAACGTGCCCGGCTCGCCCTCGTCGCCATTGACGGTCAGATAGCGCGGGCCGGGATTGGCGCGCACGAACCCCCATTTGCGCCCCGATGGAAACCCCGCGCCCCCAAGGCCACGCAACCCCGAAGCCAGCACAGTCTCTTGCACTGCCTCCCAATCCCCTGAGACACGCAACGCCAGAAGCCTGTCATACCCCCCCTCCGCGCGATAGGCTGCAAGCCCCTGATAAGCCGGCACATGGGCATGCGTGTCCCCTGCTGCGATCGCCGCCTCGACCTTTTCGACAGTGGCATGGTCGATATGGTTATGGCCCAGTTCCAGCACCGGCGCGGTGTCGCAACGCCCCATGCAGGGCGCCCGCAGCACCCGCACCTGCGCCGGGTCCATGCCCGAGGCAAGCGCGTCGAAAAGCGCTTCAGATCCTGCCAATTCGCAAGACAGCGAGTCACAGACCCGGATTGTCAGCGCAGGCGGTGGCGTCTCGCCTTCGCGAACAAGATCGAAATGCGCGTAAAAGGACGCCACTTCCCAGATTTCAGCCATGGACAGGCGCATTTCCTCGGCCAGCGCCCGCAGATGCCGGGCCGCCAGATGGCCATAGGCATCCTGAATCAGATGCAGAAATTCAATCAGCAGATCACGTTGCCTGGGCCGCGCGCCGAGAAGCGCCTGCAGCTCAGCAAGTGCAGTGTCATCGAACTGCCGCCCTTTGGGGGTCTTGCGTCCCTTGCCACGTCCGGATTTCCAGACCCCCTTGCCCTCTGTCTGATCCAGCGCCATTGCTCGCCCTCTCGCTCCGCGTCTGGCGCAATCTGACAAGAGTCGAAGTTGCGATCAATATCGCTATCTCGTCAAACGATAGGCAACATCTATCAAAACGGGACCGGAGCCGCGACGGTAATACCTCGCCCGCCATCAGGATGGCGCAGCCGCAGGCTTTGCGCATGCAGCATCAGACGCGGATGATCCACCACGGTCTGCGGCGCATAAAGCGGATCACCGAGGATCGGATGACCCATCGCCAGCATATGAACGCGCAGCTGATGGCTGCGTCCGGTCACAGGCATCAGCCGCAGACGCGCACCCGTTTCCTCATGACGCAGGAGCGCCCAATCAGTCTGGGCCGGACGTCCGGTCTCGTGGCAGACCATCTGGCGGGGTCGATTGGGCCAGTCCACAGTCAGCGGCAGATCGACCCGCCCTTCGCGCTCGGTGACGTTCCCGGCCACTCGCGCGATATAGACCTTGCGGGTCTGGCGTTTCTCGAATTGCAGCCCCAGATGACGTTGTGCATTTGGCGTGCGCGCAAAAACCATCACCCCCGATGTATCCAGATCAAGCCTGTGCACCAGAAGTATCTCGGGGAAGATCGCGCGCAACCGCGCAATCATGCAATCGGCCATATGCTCACCCTTGCCCGGCACCGACAGCAGCCCCGAAGGCTTGTCGACAAAGACCAGCTCATGGTCTTCATGCAAGATGACGGGCGGCGCGGCAGGTGGGGCATACACGAAATCGGACATGCGCTGTCCCTGCCCGTTGCGTCCGATCTTTGCAAGCCGCTTTGCGCCCGAGCCATAGGAACCAGACCTTGCCGCGCGGCCGAAATCCGCGGTAATGTGCAGGTCCATTTTGCGGAGCCCTGCCATGCTGTCACCTACGCAACGAAGCGCCACCATGCTCGCATTTGGTCTGTGGCTGGTGCAGCCCCCCGGGCTTTGGGCGCAGACGCTTGTCGATGCGACCCGTCCCGCCGATATCGTCGAAATCGCACGCGGCTTCGGCTCTGCACATCTCGAACGCGATTCCTTTGACGATCCGATGATCCTGGGGCGGATCGACGGCATTGCCTATTCGGTCCTGTTCTATGGCTGCGAGGACAGTGCGCATTGCCGGTCAATCCAGCTTCGCGCCAGCTGGAGCCCCAATGCCGGGATCACCACTGCAGACATGGACCAATGGAACCGCGAGAAGCTCTTCGGGCGCGCCTACCTTGATCAGGATGGCGCGCCGATGCTGGATATGGTGGTGAATCTCGATGGGGGTGTCACCCTGCGCAATCTTGATGACACATTCGATTGGTGGAAGGTGATCGTGCTGGAATTCGCGGATCTGCTGCAAAGCCTCAGCATGCCCGACCCCTCACAGCTGTAAGCGCGACACCTCACAGCGGGCGCTGAACGCGCAACATCTTTGCCTGAATGTCCGGGTCGTCGTGATGCAGCTCATAGGTCTGCACGCCGGGCAATTGCGCGAAGCTGCGCATCAGGGCATGCGGGAAGAAGGTCGTGCGGATCTGCTCAAATCCGGGCAGTTGTCGCAAAATCCGCGAGGTCGCGGCGGCACAACGCGCCGGCGGCACGGGTCCGGCCTGCAATGCCAGTGCTTTGGCCTGTTCCGCCACCTCTGGTGTCACGACCAGCCGCTGCACCACGGCATAATGCGACGGACGCACATGGCTGATGAAAAAAGATGCGCCCGCAGCCGGGGTCATCCCGAAATGCACGTCATTGCGTTCCGGGATCGTGTCGAGAAACCAACTGCCCGCAGGATCGAAAACCACGCGCTCCACACCATTGATGAAAAGCGCAGTGTGGTCGCCCCGATTGGCCCCGTAATGCATGATCGTGACAAGCGTCAGCTCCGGCTCACCGCCATGCACATAACGGGCAGCCGCGATCTCTGCATCACTGGCCCAGATACGTTGACCGCAGCCCGACAAGAGCAGGCCCGCAGCCATCACAACGACCACAAGCCATGAAAGCCCCGAGACACGGGCCGCAATACGGACTATCATTTTCAGGGGCTTTCAGTCGAACAGATCAGCCGTTGACGAGGGCCGCAAAGATCAGAATGCCGATGCTGACAGCTGCCACCCAGATACTCCAACGGATAAATCCGGCGAATGTCTTTTCATGTTCGCTGATGTCCATCTTGCCGTGCTGATGTTCTGCCATCGAAGCCTCCTGTTGTCGCGTGCTTCCCTTGCGATAGCCGATCTTTTCGCGCCTGTCACCCCTCTATGCGGCGTTCAGAGCGCCTGCCAGAGCCAGACACCGTCAGGCCCCTCGAACCGGCGCGCGCGACCTCGCGCCACCAGGTGATTGAGATGCGCAACAGCCTCGACCAGTGCCAGCCCATAGGTGCTGTCGGTGATCTCGCGCTTGAACAGCGGCGCGAAACAGGCACTGGCACAGCGCGGCTCGGACAGATGGTCATGCAAACGACGCAGCGCAGAGCGGTGGTTTTCGATCTTCTGATGCAACCTCAGCGGAAGCCCGGTGAAGGGCAGCTTGTGGCCCGGCAACACCAGATGATCCTCATGTGCAAATTCCTGCAAACGCGCACAGCTTTCCAGCCATTCCGCGACCGGGTCCGCGTCTGGCTCTGTCGCATAGACGCCAAGATTGGGCGAAATCCCTGGCAAAAGCTGATCAGCCCCCAGCACCAACGCGCAATCGCGGCTCCAGAGCGTCACCTGATCGGGCGCATGGCCCTGCCCCAGCCGCACGTCCCAGTCGCGTCCGCCCGCACGGATCACCTGCCCTTCGACCAGCCGCTGGAACCCCAACGGCAGGGGGGCCACCACATCGCAGAAATTGAATGGCCGCTCGCCCGCGCGCTGGGCGAGGATCCCCGCATCCATCCCGGCACGCCGCCAGAACTCCAGCGTCTCGGGCAAGGGACGGTCCTGTGCATCCAGCACCAGCATCCGCGCAAGGAGCCAGGCTGTGCGGCTCGTCAAGAGAGATCCACCATCGGACTGGAACCATCCGGCAAGGCCGATATGGTCCGGGTGATGATGACTGGCGATGACCCGGCGCACACGCTTGCCGCGCAGCGGCCCGGCCAGAAGCTTGACCCAGATGCCGCGATTGCGTCGCGTATCGAGGCCTGTGTCGAACACAGTCCAACCATCATCATCATCGAGCACATAGACATTCACATGGTCCAACGCCATCGGCAAAGGCAG
>SKIM01000078.1 GCA_007116445.1 Natronohydrobacter sp. | reverse complement strand
CCCGCGCCCTTCGGACAGGACACGACCGGGGCTGCGGCAGGTGGAAAATCCGCATGCCGCCGCCCCGCGCCTCTGTTCTATGTGGCAAAGCTGACTTATGTGTTAGGACAAATCGACCGAGAGAGAGCATGTTGCGCAGCATTCTGAAGATCGCTGGTCCAGATCGTGAGAAATTCCTGCAAGGATTGGTGACCAATGATGTCCGCCGTCTTGCATCCGAAGGGCTGCTTTACGCGGCGATCCTGTCACCGCAGGGCAAGTATCTGGTCGATTTCTTCATTCTGTCCCGCGACGACGCCTTGTTGATCGACGTGGCGCAAGATCATGCGGACGACTTGCTGCGGCGTCTGACGCTTTACAAGCTGAGGTCCAATGTCACGGTCGAGCAGGTGGACATGCCTGTGTCGCGGGGGACTGGAACACGGGCCGAGGCTGCGCTGTCCGATCCGCGTCATCCTGCGCTGGGTTGGCGACTTTATGGTGTCGCCTTGCCCGAGGACGGGACGGACTGGGACGCGCTACGCGTTGCCCATTGCATCCCTGAAACCGGGATCGAGTTGATCCCGAATGACACCTATATTCTGGAGGCCGGTTTCGAGCGTCTGAACGGTGTTGATTTTCGAAAGGGGTGTTATGTCGGGCAGGAAGTGACAGCGCGTATGCATCACAAGACCACCTTGCGCAAGGGATTGACCACGGTCACCTTCGATGGTGACGCAGGTTTCGGTGCCGAGATCTGTGCGGACAGCAAACCTGTTGGGCAGATTTTTACCTGTGCAGGCAACAAGGCCATCGCCTATTTGCGTCTTGATCGTGCAGATCGCCCACTTTTTGCCGGGCAGGCGCGTGTGCATCTGGATACAAGCATCAAGACCGCTTGATCGTGTGCGCTGCACCATGTTAGCCCTAGCAAAACGCAGGGAAGTGCCATGGCATCGCAACCAGTTTCACCCCGTTCCAGCATGGCAGGCCCGCTACTGGCTCTGGGGGCTTTTGCGCTTTTCTCCGTCCATGATGTGATCATCAAGACGCTGGGCGAAAGTTACAGCCCTGTCCAGATCGTGTTTTTCAGCGTTCTGCTTGGGTTGCCGCTGGCGATGCTGATCCTGATGCGCGACCCGACAGACGGCAATCTCTTGCCGCGCAGGCCAGGCTGGACCGCGCTGCGCACTACGGCCGCAGTGACGACGGCCCTGTGCGTTTTTTACGCTTTCTCGGTCCTGCCGTTGACGCAGACCTATGCGATCCTTTTTGCAACACCGCTGCTGATCACCATCCTTTCGGTGCCGCTTCTGGGCGAACGTGTCGGGTGGCGCCGGGGGGTGGCAGTGCTGGTGGGCTTGGGCGGTGTGCTTCTGGTGCTGCAACCGGGGCAGGGTGAGGGGCTGACGCTTGGCCATCTGGCGGCCTTTGTCGGGGCTTTTGCCAGTGCGCTGGCTTCGATCATTATCCGCAAGATCGGCAGCGAAGAGCGCAACGTCGTCTTGCTTGTCTATCCGATGATGGCCAATCTGGCGCTGATGGGCATGGTTCTGCCCTTTGTCTATCAGCCCATGCCGCTGACGCATTTCGGAGCGCTTGCGCTTATGGCGGCGCTGGCGCTGGTGGCCAGTCTCTGTGTGATTGCGGCCTATAAGCGCGCGCCAGCATTTCAGATCGCCCCGATGCAATATTCGCAAATCCTTTGGGCGGTGGTATTCGGGGCGTTGTTCTTTGGCGAAGGCGTCGATCTTGTCACGATTGCCGGGGCCGTGGTGATCATCGCGAGCGGGATTTACATCTTGTTGCGCGAAGAAAAAGGCAATGTTTCGGAAAACCGTCCGGTGCTGGCCACGCGCACGCGCACGGATACCGGGACATATCCGCGGGCGAGTGTGCTGGATCGCCCCGAAAGTGATCAGCCCCCGAACAAGAACAACGACTGATTGCGACGGCGCTCTGTGCCGGTGCCACCCGCTTGCCGCAAAGTGGAAAAATCTCCTTCAAGTGCTGGCCTCATCCCTGCACTGGCGCTAAGGAAGGGGATCAATCTCTGGTGATGGGGCAACGAATGCACAAGCATATTCGCCCGCAGCCCGGAATTCTGGATATCGCGCTCTATCAGGGCGGCAGTTCCAGGATCGCAGGGCGCGACGATGTGGTGAAACTCTCCTCGAACGAAAACCCTTTCGGGGCGGGGGATCTGGCGCGTCAGGCCTATATGCGTGCAGGCCATGATCTGCATCGCTACCCGGCGACAGACCATGCAGGATTGCGCGCAGCGCTGGGCACGCATTTTGGCCTCGATCCGGCTCGGATCATCTGTGGCGCAGGGTCAGATGAGATCATCAGTTTTCTGTGTCAGGCCTATGCCGGGCCAGGTGACGAGGTGCTGTATTCTGAACATGGCTTTCTGATGTATCGCATCTCTGCGCTGGCAGCAGGCGCCACGCCGGTGGCCGCGCCCGAGCGCGCGCGCACTACAGATGTCGATGCGCTTCTGGCCAAGTGCAGTCCACGCACGCGCCTGGTCTTTGTGGCCAATCCCAACAACCCCACGGGCACCATGATCCCGCTTTCCGAGGTTGAACGGCTGGCGAAGGGGCTGCCAAAGCAGGCGTTGCTGGTGCTCGACGGCGCTTACGCTGAATACGCGCCGAATTACGACGGTGGCGCGGCGCTTGTCGATGCGCGCGACAATGTCTTCATGACGCGGACATTTTCCAAGTTATTCGGTCTGGGCGGGCTGCGCGTTGGCTGGGGCTACGGGCCGCAACATGTGATTGATGTGCTGGCGCGGGTGCGCGGTCCGTTCAATCTGTCGAATGTGCAAATGGATGTGGCCGAAGCCGCGCTGGGCGATGCGGCCCATATCGCCCGCTCGATCAGTGAAAATGCGCGGATGCGCGACTGGTTGGCGGATAAGCTCAATGCGCTGGGCGTGGCCACTGACCCGTCACTGGCGAATTTTGTGCTGGCGCGGTTTCGCGATGCGGATCAGGCCGCGGCCTGCAATGCTGCCCTGCTAGCCGAAGGTTTGATCGTGCGACAGGTCGCAAGCTACGGCCTGCCCGAAGCCTTGCGGATCACCATCGGCGACGAAGCCGCCTGCCGCCGGGTTGCCTATGTCATCGGCGTTTTCATGGACGGGCAGGGGGGCGCGTGATCTATCAGCGTGTGGCCTTCATCGGGCTTGGCCTGATTGCATCCTCGATGGCGCATGCGATCCGTCGCGCCGGGCTCGTCGGTGACATGACCGGGACTGCGCGTTCGGCCCGCACCCGCGCCGTCGCGGCCGAGATCGGGTTGGTCGACAAGGTCTGCGAGACGAGCGCCGAAGCTGTGCGTGGCGCAGATCTGGTTGTGCTCTGCGTGCCGGTCGGGGCCATGGCCGCAGTCGCTGCGGAAATCGCGCCGCATCTGAGCCATGGCGCGACAGTCACTGACGTGGGCTCGGTCAAGCAGGCCGTGATCGACGCCGTGACCCCGCATCTGCCTGGCCATGTGCATTTCATCCCCGGCCATCCGCTGGCAGGGACGGAACATTCCGGCCCGGAATCGGGCTTCGCCGAATTGTTCGACAATCGCTGGTGCATTCTGACGCCGCAAGAGGGCACAGACCCCGGCGCACTCGACCGACTGACCCAGCTCTGGCGCGGGATTGGTGCAAATGTCGATCTGATGGACCCGCCGCATCACGATCTGGTGCTGGCCGTCACCAGCCATACCCCGCATCTCATCGCCTATACCATGGTCGGCGTCGCAGATGATCTGCGCCGCGTGACCGATAGCGAGGTGATCAAGTATTCCGCTGCGGGCTTCCGCGATTTCACGCGAATCGCGGCTTCTGATCCAACGATGTGGCGCGATGTGTTCCTGACCAACAAGGACGCGACACTGGAGATTCTCGGGCGCTTCACTGAGGAATTGTTTGCATTGCAGCGCGCGATCCGGCGCGGCGACGGGGATCTTCTGCACGACTATTTCACCCGCACCCGCGCAATCCGGCGCGGGATCATCGAGGCCGGGCAGGATATCGACGCCCCTGATTTCGGGCGCGCAAAACGCTGAGCAGGACAGACCCATGATCATGACACGCACAGGACGATTTGCTCTGGGTCTGGTGGCACTGATCGTCATGGGCTGCAGTTCAGATCGCGGCTTGCCGATTGTCGAGAATCGCGACGGAAGCACGCTGATCGGTCGCCTCAATCCCATCAGCGCGATTCGCGGGGATCGCGGGAGAGCAGGCGCAGGCCGTCTGTGCGGGGTGCGCGGGATCGAAGGTGACGTCATCCCGCAGATCACTTCGGACGTGCCTGGCTGCGGTGTCGAGGCTCCTGTCCGCGTCACGCATGTCGCTGGGGTCAAGCTCAGCCAGGCCGCGATTCTCGATTGCGAAACGGCAACAGCGCTTCACCGTTGGGTGCGGCGGGGCGTGAAGCCTGCTGTTGGCCGCCGTGGCGGCGGTGTCAGTGAATTGCGAGTCGCGGCACACTATGTCTGTCGTCCGCGCAACCACCGCGCCGGCGCGCAGATATCAGAACATGGCCGGGGGCGCGCGATTGATATCAGCGGGGTGATTCTGGCCAATGGCGCAGAAATGAACGTTCTGCGCGACTGGCACAATTCGCCCCATTCGCGTGCGCTCCGGCAGATGCATCGCGCCGCTTGCGGCACATTTGGCACCACGCTGGGACCGGGATCCGACGGGATGCATGAAGATCACTTCCATTATGACACCGCACGCCATCGCGGCGGGCCCTATTGCCGATGACTTCCCCAGCGTCACCCAAGAAAAATGAAATTGAGCTCAAATTTTCTCTTGCGGTGCTGAGCTTGATTGCCTAGATAGCGCTTCACCGGCGGCTGAGGTTGCTGGGAGCTGAGGCGAGGGATTGCTGAAGCGGGACTGAAATTCGAGATTGGTAGCTT
>SKIM01000305.1 GCA_007116445.1 Natronohydrobacter sp. | reverse complement strand
CTGCGCCAGCGGCAACTCCAACCCCTCGGCCAGGCCCTCGATCTCGGCCCAGACCTGCGCGAAACGCGCCTGCGTGGCGCTTGCCAGCCGCGCGACCCGCGCGGCATGCGCCGGCGCGGTCACCGCCTGCCAGAGCGCGCTCGGCACCAGCACCTCCCGCACAGCCGCGCGCCCTGCGACACCCAACGCATGGCCCAGTGCGTGCGGCCCGCCCTGCGCCCGGATCACACGCAATTCCTCTGTGCCAAGCATGGCCGCTCACCCCATCACTGCACTGGCGCGCCCTCCAGCGCTGCCATGCCCGTCAAAATCAAGCGCCGCAGCACCCCGACACCGTCTTTGGCATACGCGCCCGCGCTCGCCAAGATCAGCGGCCGCACGATGACCCAAATCGCAACCCGGGCAGGGCCAGCAACACCCCCCAGCCTGCCCCCGGCGCGCTCAGCCCTCGCAGACGACGCCCCGACGCTTGAGCTCGGCGCGCACACGGCGCAGCGCCGCGAACAGAACCGCAAACTCCTCCGCGTCATCGCCGCGAGCCCTCGCCTGCCCCTTGCGGACACGCGCGACCATGTCGCGCAACCTCGCAACCCGCGCCGTCTCGCAAGCGGTGACAAGGCTCGGCAACAGGCGCTGCAAATGCGTTGATGAGGTCACCTGCAACTCGGACGTCTTGGCGGCTTGTATCAGCGCGGGCACATCGCCCTGCGCAGCATTTATGATACGATGTGATGTCATGGTGGAAATCCTTTCGCGTGATCGTCAGACCCGCGCGCCACAAGACGCTTGCGCGTCGCGTCGCTGTCACGGGGTCGCATATGTCGGGCAGGTGCCGCGCTCCCCCGGTTGGCGGGAAACGGCGCGGGCAGCTGCGCGTCTTGATCTTTCCGGCGGTGCAAGCCTGGACCATTTTCGGCCCTTGGTTGCGCAGATCCGCGGATATTCCTCAAAACCTGCCCAGTGACTACACCTTGTGACGGCACAGGCTGGATTCGGATTTTGCATGCGCAGCATAACACATCCCCGAGCATAATGCTTGGGTATTCGGCGGCGCGTGAAAAATAGCGCCACCAGATCCGACGCGGGCCCCCGGCGAGAGCTCCGCGCAGCAACAAAACCACACGCGGCCCATGCCAATGACCTTCCCCCCGCCAATCGCTTTCGCTAGGGTCACGCCGACAGCGCAAGGCGAAGGACATAAGCCGGTGAGCACGATCACCCCCATGATGGCCCAGTATCTCGAGGTGAAAGCCCAGCACCCCGACGCGCTCCTGTTCTACCGCATGGGCGATTTCTACGAGCTGTTCTTCGACGATGCCGTGGCCGCCGCCCAGGCCCTCGACATCGCGCTGACCAAACGCGGCAAGCACGAAGACGAAGACATCCCCATGTGTGGCGTTCCCCATCACGCCGCCGAGGGCTATCTGCTCACCCTGATCCGCAAGGGCTTTCGCGTCGCCATCGCCGAGCAGATGGAAACCCCCGAACAGGCGAAGAAACGCGGCTACAAGGCAGTCGTGCAGCGCGATGTGGTGCGCCTCGTCACCCCCGGCACGCTGACCGAAGACGCGCTTCTGGACGCGCGCCGCCACAATTACCTCGCGGCTTATGCCGAGCTGCGCGACGATGCCGCACTGGCCTGGGCCGATATCTCCACCGGCCAGCTCCGCGTCATGCCGCTCAGCCGCGCGCGGCTGGGGCCGGAACTGGCCCGCCTGACCCCGCGCGAACTTCTGGTCAGTGACGCCCGCGCCGAAGACATCCGCCCCATCGCAGAAGACATGGGCGCGGCACTCACCGGCCTTGCCCCCTCAAGCTTCGACAGTCAGGCCGCCGAGGCGCGGCTCTGCACCCTCTACAAGGTCGCCTCGCTCGACGGGTTCGGGCAATTCACCCGCGCCGAACGCGCCGCACTGGGCGCGCTGGTCGATTACCTTGAGCTCACCCAACGCGGCAAGCTGCCGCTTCTGCAACCCCCGCAGCGCGACCATGCTGATGCGCTGGTCCAGATCGACAGCGCCACACGCCGCAATCTGGAACTGACCCAATCGCTGCACGGCACACGCGACGGCACGCTCATCCACGCCATCGACCGCACTGTGACCGCAGCGGGCGCGCGGCTGCTGGAACGCCGCCTGTCCTCGCCGTCGCGCCAGCTCGACACGATCCTCGCACGCCAAAACGCCGTGACGCATCTGCGCGCTGCCGCCCGCCTGCGCGCCGATCTGCGCGCGGCGCTGAAATCCGTGCCCGACCTTGACCGCGCGCTCTCGCGCCTGGCCCTCGACCGCGCAGGCCCGCGCGACATGGCCGCGATCCGCAACGCACTGACCGCCGCGCAAACCATCGCGGCCCAGCTCGACACCCCCGACATGCCTCCGCTGCTGGCACAAGGGGCGACCGCGCTCACAGGCCATGACAGGCTGCTCGACGCACTCGACACAGCGCTTGTGGCCGAACCGCCGCTGCTCGCCCGCGATGGCGGCTTCATCGCCCCCGGCCATGACGCGGATCTCGACGAGGCCCGCCAACTGCGCGACGAAGGCCGCAGCATCATCGCCCGCATGCAGGCCGATTACGCGCAGGACACCGGCATCGCGGCGCTGAAAATCAAGCATAACAACGTGCTGGGCTATTTCATCGAAGTCACGGCCACCCATGCCGAGAAGATGCTCGCGCGCAGCGACCGCTACATCCACCGCCAGACCACGGCCAATCAGGTCCGTTTCACGACGGTCGATCTCTCCGAGATGGAAACCCGCATCCTCAACGCAGGTGCCCGCGCGCTGGACATCGAGAAACAGCATTTTGACAGCCTCCGCCGCACAATCCTCGACCACGCGGCCCCCCTCGCCCAGACCGCCCGCGCCCTGGCCGAGATCGACCTCGCCGCCGCGCTGGCCGAGATCGCGCAGGCCGGCGACTGGTGCGCGCCCAGCCTCGACAGCTCCCGCGCCTTCGCGATCACCGGCGGGCGTCATCCGGTGGTCGAAGCCGCGCTGACCCGCGCAGGCCAGCCCTTCATCGCCAATGATTGCGACCTCAGCGCCACAGACACAGCTGCGATCTGGCTTCTGACCGGCCCCAATATGGCGGGCAAATCCACCTTCCTGCGCCAGAACGCCCTGATCGCAATCCTCGCGCAAATGGGCGCGCATGTGCCCGCCCGCAAAGCCCATATCGGCCTTGTCTCACAGGTCTTCAGCCGCGTCGGCGCCTCAGACGATCTCGCGCGGGGCCGCTCGACCTTCATGGTCGAAATGGTCGAAACGGCGGCGATCCTCAATCAGGCCGATGACCGCGCGCTGGTCATCCTGGACGAAATCGGGCGCGGCACGGCCACCTATGACGGTCTTTCCATCGCCTGGGCGACGCTCGAACATCTGCATGACGTGAATCGCAGCCGCGCGCTCTTCGCCACGCATTACCACGAAATGACCGCGCTGGCGGGCCGCCTGCCCGGCGTCGAAAATGCCACTGTCGCTGTCAAGGAATGGAACGGCGATGTGATCTTCCTGCATGAAGTCAAACGCGGGGCCGCAGATCGCAGCTACGGCGTGCAGGTCGCCCGCCTCGCAGGCCTGCCCGAGGCCGTGATCACCCGCGCCCGCGAAGTGCTCAGCGCCCTCGAACAGGGCGACACTGGCGCCAATCCAAAGGCCGTGATCGACGATCTGCCGCTCTTCTCCGCAGCACGCGCATCCCAGCCTGCCACCAAACCCGACCCGGCACGCGAAGAACTCGCCCGCATCAACCCCGATGAGCTCAGCCCCCGCGAGGCGCTGGACGCGCTCTACCGCCTCAAGGCGCTCAGCACGCCCTGATCTTCATCCTTGCACAAATATCCTCAGGGGGTGAATTGAGGCGAAGCCGAAAGAGGGGGCGCGAGCGCCCCCTTACCCCGCCGGCGTCGAAGACACGCCGACCTGGGCGGGGCGCAACAACTGGTCATGCAGCATGAAACCTTCCGCCATGACCTGAATGATCTGCCCTGCCTTGGTCCCCGGCACAGGCGCTTCAAACATCGCCTGATGCGTATGCGGATCAAACATCTCGCCCACTTCGGGGCAAATCCGTTCAACCCCGTGCTTGCCCAGAATATTGGTCAATTCGCGCAGGGTCAGCTCAACCCCCTCGACCAGACCTGCTGCCGCGGTCCGCGTCTCATCTGTGGCAACACTCAGCGCGCGGGCCAGATTGTCATAGACCGGCAGCATGTCGCGCGCGATCCGCGCACCCCCGTAAAGCTGCGCATCGCGGCGGTCTTTCTCGGCGCGCTTGCGGCTGTTCTCGGCATCAGCAAGCGCCCGCATCATCCGGTCGCGCATCTCGTCACGCTCGGACAGGGCCGCCTCCAGCGCCGCCTCCAGCGGATTGTCCTGCACCTCGTCTGCGCCCGCCTCGGCGGCGGCATCAAACGGCGCGCTCTCTTCTGTCTCGGGGAGTGGCTTGGGGTCGGCCATAGGTGTTACCTTCTTTCCTCAGTCCTTGCGCCGGTCCGTCAGCATCCGCCCGACCAGCTGCGCTGTATAATCCACAATGGGCACAATCCGCCCGTAATTCAGTCGCGTCGGGCCAATCACACCCACCGCGCCAATGACTTTCCGCTCCGCGTTCATATAAGGAGAAACCACCAGAGTTGAACCCGTCAGCGAAAAAAGACGGTTTTCAGCCCCGATAAAAATGCGCACCCCCTCGCCCTGCTCCGTCAGTTCCAGAAACTCGGTGATGTCGCGCTTGCGCTCCAGATCGTCAAACAGCGTGCGAATGCGCTCGATATCCTCTGCAGCGGCGCCTTCGTCAAGCAGATTGGACCGCCCGCGCACGATCAGCCGCGCCTCCGATCCCGCACCCTCACCATCCCAAATCGCCAGCCCCTGCTCGACCAGCGTTGCCGCCAGCGCATCGATCTCGCGCCGGTTCT
>SKIM01000335.1 GCA_007116445.1 Natronohydrobacter sp. | reverse complement strand
TGATGTAGCGCGGGCGGCTCACACTGGGGACCGGTGCCGCGATCCGGCGCTCAATGTAAACCAGCAACCGCGCGCGCAGCGGCACCATGAGCCCAAGGCCAAGCAGGTTGAACAGCGTGTGGAACATGGCCAGCCGCAGTGCCGCATCCTCGGGCGCGATACCGATGGCGTCCGACAGCCCGTCCACCAGCAGGCGCAGCGGCACGATCAGCACAAGCGCCGTCGCCCCTGTGACCAGATTGAAGATCAGATGCCCCAAGGCCAGCCGCTTGCCCTGATAATTGGCCTGCGTGGCCCCGATCAGCGCCGTGACAGTCGTTCCCACATTGGCCCCGATGGCAACGGCAAGCGCATTGTCATAGCTGATCTGACCGGCACCAAGTGCTGCGATCACCAACAGCATGGCCGCATGGCTCGACTGCATCACGACCGTCGCGAGCGCACCGACGAGCGTATAGACCAGAAGCCCCGCGATCCCTGCCACCGCCAGCCGGGTCAGGTCGAATTGCGCGCTGAAAGCGTCAAAACCATCCTTTATGAAGGCGATCCCCAGAAAGATGAGCCCGATCCCCGTCAGCACCTTGCCCATCCCGCGCACCCCCGAACTGGTCTGGAAGACCAGAAGCGTGCCCATCACCAGCAGGGGCAAGGCATAGGCGGCAATATCCACTTTCAGCCCGATCCCGGCGATCAGCCAAGCACCTGTCGTCGTGCCCAGATTGGCCCCGAAAATGATGCCGAGGCCTGCCTGCAGCGTGATCAGCCCTGCGCTGAGGAAGGAAATCGAGATCACACTGACAAGCGAGCTTGATTGCGTCACGGAGGTTGCGATCGCCCCGAAGCTGACCGCCTTGGGGAAAGTGCCCGTTGTCCGCGCCAGCAGCCGCTCCAGCACGCTGCCGCCCAGCGCCTTGAAGCCCTCTTCCAGCATCAGCATCCCCAGCAGAAACAGCGCGATCCCGGCTGCAATGCGCTGAAAATCCACGCTCAGGCCCAGCGCCGCCAGAAGCATGGCGAGCAGAATGATCAGCTTGAGATGTCGCCAGATTAGGGTCATGGGCAAATTGTGGACGAGTTGCTGCAGCGCTGCAAGCGCGCTGGCGGCGGTTGACCGAATGGCGGTGGCTCAGCGCACCCCGGCACGCCTGCGCTGCTCGCCACCGCGCAGCGCCAGCGCGACACCGCCCAAGATTCCCACGGAACAGAACGCCAGCCGCGCGGTCAGGGGTTCGGCGATGAATATGACCCCGCCCAGCGCGGCAATTGCGGGCACAGTCAGTTGCACATAGGCGGCGGTGCTGCGCTCCAGCGCGGGCAGGACACTGTACCATATCGCATAGCCCAGCCCCGAGGCCAGCGCGCCCGAGGCAATCGCATAAAGCCAGCCCGCAACGCTTGTGGTTTGCGCAAAAAGCCCCGGCAGGATCAACAGCAGCGCGATCGGCAGGCAGCGCAGGAAGTTACCACCTGTATCAACCAGCGGCCGTGCAGAGCCCCGCCCCAGAAGGGTGTAGACCGCCCAGGCCAGCCCTGCGAGGATCATCAGCGACGCGGCAAAAGGATCAGGGGCCGTCAGTCCCGGCATGACCAGAAGCACCAGAAACACGACCGCCACCCCGAAACCGGCCCATTCCAGCGCACCCGGCCGCTCACCTGTCCTAATCGCCCAGCCGAGCATCCCCAGTTGCACTGCAGCAAAAAGCAACAAGGCGCCCGTTCCGGCCCCGAGCGCGAGATAGGCGTAGGAAAAGGCGATGGCATAGACAAACAGCGCGAGTGCAGCGCGCATGCTGCCCCCGACCCGTCCCCGGCCCGGCATATCCCCGCGCCAGGCCAGGATCAGCCAGAGCATCAGCGCGCCCGACGCCAGACGGACTCCGGTATAGGTGAGCGCATCAGCTGCACCCTCGGCAAGGGCGATGCGGTTGAGCACCGAATTTGCGGCAAAAGCGACCATGGCAAGCGCAGTCAGCAGCACGAGTTTCAGCGCGGGCGAACGCGTCATCCGCAGCCCCTCCCCCAAGGAATGCAACACCGTCAGGGGCTAGCAGATGGGCTTGTGCTCAGCAAGCGCGGCCAAAGGGTGGCCAGCGGCAGACGGCTCAGCGGTTCAGGAACGCCGCCACAACCCGCGCCAGCGAAGTCCAGTCCGTGAACTCCCGCACGCCCTCCTCCAGATCGACCTCATGCCCGGCCATGGCAACATGGCGCACCACCTGGCTTTGATAATAATCATAGCCGCCCGGACGCACGGCCCCGGCGATCAGGGCTTCCTGCGTGGGCTCAAACCCGGTCCGCATCTTCATTTCCGTCAAGTAATCCTGCCCTTCCTCGTGCCCATCGGCAAAGGCCGCTTTCAGACTGACCGACAGCATTAAACTCGGGCGCGATGTCAGCGCCGTCCGGACGGCCGTAAGCGTGGCCTCGAACGCTGCGGGGTGACGACGTTCATGCACCGGCGCGGCAAGGATGACGCAATCCGCCCCCGACAGGTTCACCTCGGCGCGTTTGTCCGACGTGTCGATCATCGTTACGCCATGGCCCATCGTCCGGGCCTGCTCGGCCACAGCATTCACGATTTTTCGGGTCTGACCTTCCACAGTCCCGAACAGCACGACAAGCTTCATGGTCTGCCCCCGTTTTCACACCATCCGGGTTGACCTTGCGGCAATTTTGTCGGCCTCGCCTTGTTCCAGATCAAGGCGCGGGCTGTGATGCTCACCCCAAGGTCAGCGCACTGGTCCAGAGCCTGCGCATCAGGGCTGGCTGCCCCTTCAAGCCGGTTTTGGCGAAAATCTGCTTGGAATAAGCGCGCGCCGTCTCCAGCGTCAGGCCCAGCCGGGTGGCGGCCTGGGCAAGCGTGTCGCCCATGCCAAGCGCGCGGGCGAGACGCGCCTCGGGCAAGGAAATGGCCAGCGCCTGTGCAATCACGCGCGCATCCGGCAGGGTCAGGCCCGTATCGCGCAGGAACACCCCGTCAGGCGTCTGGACCAGTTCGAGCCTGTCACTGACCGGCCGGACGCCCGCGCCAATCACGCCCAGTTGTGACAGCGCCAGCCCCGCTTGAGCCAACAAGTCCTGCGCCGTCGCATCTGCGCCGATGCACCGGCCCTGCGCATCGAGATCGACCGCACCCACGCCCAGCCGCCGCGCGATACGTTCGGCGCGGCGCGCGCGCGCCGCCAGACCTTGCATGTGCCGCGACAGGGACAGCGCCTGCGCCAAGGGTGCCGCGAATGCCGAGAGCCGCGCGCTATCCACGGCCCGGAAGCTGCCCCGCGCGCGGCTGAGCACAAGCCATGCGACCTCAGCCCCAACGGGCATTCCGATCGCACGCTGGTCTGCCCAGCCCTCTGGCGAAAGACCACGCGCATCCAGTTCTTCGCCAGTATAAACACGGCCGAGCCGCAGCCCTGCGCCCCCCTGTGGCCAAACCAACTCCGAGGGGCCATCCTGCGCCCAGATGCCATCAGGTGTCGCCAGAAGCGCCGCGCTGGACTGCCAGTCGGCACAAAATGCCGTCAGCACCTCTGGCCATGTTGATTGCCCCGCACCCGCGCTGAAAATCATGCAAAGAAGTGCGGAATCCTGCGGTGAAAGCATTTTTACCTCAACAAACCTCCCATATGGGAGGTTATGGCAGCCTATCGCTTCTCTAGATGAGGGCCAATGCTTTTTGAACAAGGATAATCATGCTGATGGCACTCCCGACACTGACCCATTTGCAGCGCCTTGAAGCCGAGGCGATCCATATCATGCGCGAAGTCGTGTCCGAGGCGGAAAAGCCCGTGATGCTCTATTCGGTCGGCAAGGACAGCGCTGTGATGCTGCATCTGGCCAAGAAAGCCTTCTACCCTTCGCCGCCGCCCTTTCCGCTGCTACATGTTGATACGACATGGAAATTCCGCGAGATGTACAATCTGCGCGACCGCGCGGCGCGGCAAGCGGGTATGCAGCTTCTGGTCCATCAGAACCCCGATGCGATCCGCCAGAAGATCAATCCCTTTGATCATGGCGGGCTGCATACCGACATGTGGAAGACCGAAGGGCTGAAGCAGGCACTTGATTTGCACGGCTTTGATGCAGCATTCGGGGGCGCGCGGCGTGACGAGGAGAAGAGCCGCGCCAAGGAGCGGATTTTCAGCTTCCGCACAGCGAGCCACCGCTGGGATCCCAAAGCCCAGCGCCCCGAACTGTGGCGGGTCTATAATGCGCGCAAGGCACGCGGCGAATCGATGCGCGTGTTCCCGATCTCGAACTGGACGGAACTCGATATCTGGCAGTATATCCATCTGGAAAATATCGAGATCGTGCCGCTTTACTATGCCGCCGAGCGCCCGACCGTGATCCGCGACGGGCTGATGCTGATGGTCGATGACGACCGCTTTCCGCTGCAGGGCGAGACACCGGTGATGCGCTCGATCCGCTTCCGGACACTCGGCTGCTACCCGCTGACCGGCGCTGTGGAAAGCCGCGCGCAGACCCTGCCGGAGATCATTCAGGAGATGCTGCTGACCACGACATCCGAGCGTCAGGGCCGGGCAATTGACCATGATCAGGCCGCGTCCATGGAGAAAAAGAAGCAGGAAGGCTATTTCTGATGAACGAGATTTACAAAACCGACGCGCTGATTGCCGAAGATATCGACGCCTATCTGGAAACCCATCAGCACAAGACCATGCTGCGCTTCATCACCTGCGGCTCGGTCGATGACGGCAAGTCGACGCTGATCGGGCGGCTTCTGTATGACAGCAAGATGATCTTCGAAGACCAGCTTGCGACGCTGGAAGCGGATTCGAAACGCGTCGGCACACAGGGCGAGGCGATTGATTTCGCGCTCTTGGTCGATGGTCTGGCCGCCGAGCGCGAACAGGGCATCACCATCGACGTGGCGTACCGCTTCTTCGCGACGGAAAAGCGCAAGTTCATC
>SKIM01000106.1 GCA_007116445.1 Natronohydrobacter sp. | reverse complement strand
TGCGCCTCGAGCGCCCAATCAAGGGCATCCTGCGTGATCTGCCAGAAATCGACATGCGCGCCCGCGACTGAACGCAACCAGGTATATTCCAGCTGCTTGCGCCGCCAATCCGCCGAAAGGCGTGGCCAGATCTCGGCCGCGATACCGCTCTCGCGCGCGGCGGCATCAACATCGAACAGCGTTCCGTAAGCATCAAAGACACACAGTGCGACCATGCCACCCCCCTATTGCGTGCAGACTGGCACGCGCACAGGAGAAGGAAAAGGCCTTGCGCATTTTCTTGCCAAAAAGACGCCGAACGACATCGCGGAATCAGCCGGGCTCAGCGGTTCAGGCGATCCAGCCGTGCCCGCACGCTCAGTCCATGCGCCTCAAGGCTTTCCGAGATCGCCAGACGCTCTGCCGCAGGCCCGATGGCAGCCAGCGCTTCAGGGGTCATCCGCGCGACGGTCGTGCGTTTCATGAAATCGAGCACAGACAGGCCCGAGGAAAACCGCGCCGAACGTGCTGTCGGCAAGACGTGGTTCGGCCCGCCGATATAGTCACCAATCGCCTCGGGCGTCCAATGGCCCAGAAACACGGCACCAGCATGCGCGATCTGGCCCAGCAACGCCTCTGGATCAGCCACGCAGAGCTCGAGATGTTCCGGCGCGATCCGGTCGGACAGGGCTGCGGCCTCGGTCAGGTCGCGCACAGTGATCACTGCGCCATTGTCGCGCCAGCTGGTTGCCGCGATCGCGCGGCGCTCCAGCGTTTCCAACCGCGTCGCGACCGCAGTCGCCACAGCGCGACCGAAATCGGCGTCGGTCGTGATCAGAATCGATTGCGCGCTCTCATCATGCTCGGCCTGCGACAGCAGATCGAGCGCGATCCAGTCCGGGTCATTCTCGCCATCTGCGATGATCAGGATCTCGGACGGCCCTGCGATCATGTCGATGCCGACGCGCCCGAAAACCCGACGCTTGGCCGCGGCGACATAGGCATTGCCCGGTCCGGTGATCTTGTCGACAGGCGCAATGGTTTCAGTCCCATAAGCCAGCGCGGCAATCGCCTGCGCGCCGCCGATGCGATAGACGGTTTCGACCCCAGACAGCCGCGCAGCCAGCAAAACCAACGGGTTGACCTGACCATCCGGCGTGGGCGCGCAGATCACCAGCCGCTCGACACCCGCCACCTGCGCGGGGATCGCATTCATCAGCACTGACGAGGGATAGCTCGCAAGCCCGCCCGGCACATAAAGCCCGGCGGCACTGACTGGCCCCCAGCGCCAGCCGAGCTCTGCACCGCTGGGCTCGGTCCAGCGCGCATCTTCCGGGCGTTGGCGCGCATGATAAGCCCGGATGCGTTCGGCGGCCAATTCGAGCGCTGCGCGATCTTCCGGCGCGACTGCAGCACAGGCCGCGTCGATTTCGGCGGCGCTGAAGGCCAGGCGGTCAGGCGTCAGCTCCAGCCGGTCGAACCGCGCTGTCAGGTCGATCACCGCCGCATCGCCGCGGTCGCGCACATCCGCGATGATCGCCGCCACCGTGTCATCAACATCGACGGCCTCTTCACGTTTGGCACTGATCAGGCGGATGAACTCCGCTTCGAACTCGGGTCGGGTGGTATCGAGAAACCGGGGCATGATCTGCTCATCCTTCGTGCTGCGCGCCAGACCTAGCCCGGCCTGCGCGCAGTCTCAAGACCAGCGGCGGGGTTTCTCGCAAGTGCCGGTGCGGCGCAATCGCACCGGCGCGGGGCGGCGACGCAGGATCGCCCCCTGCCGGACCTGTGTTCAGCGCGGCGCGATCAACACGAAATGCAACCGACCGGAGCCGGGGCGGCTCTGGGTTGCAACCGGGCCCGTCGCAACTGTTGCGCTCGGAGAACTGACGCCGGGTGTCACGGATTTGGCTCCGGCCAGCGCCAAGCTTGTGGTCATCAACACGGCAATCCCGGCCGCGCTCGTCAGTCTGATAATACCCATGTCACTATCTCCTCAGGGTGAAGTTACGCCCGATATCGACTGTGAGCATATTGGTTTTTGTGCTCCAGTCCCGGCTCAGGCCCGCCGAAAGCGTTGTCCCCGTCAGCAATGCAGGGGCTGATGTCAGTCCAAGGGTGGTGCGGCTTCCCATCTGTGCGAGGCTGATCGAACTGCGATCTGTCACCCCCATTCCCAGTCCGAAGACACCCACCACACGCCGGTCAAAGCGGGTGTTATTCGCCACACCCAGTGTGACCAGCCCAAGATTCTCTCCAAATCCGGTCATGTAGGACAAGAGCACATTGCCACTGGGCCGCATCTCGCGCCCTTCGCCCCAGCGGCCAAGATAGTCGAGATTGGCCGCGAGTGCATATACTCCGCGATCATCGCGCTGAAAGAGCTTATAGGCCCCGAAGGACAGGTAACCGGATCGCCCGAAACGTCGGGTCGATGTGACGGTCGCGCCAAGCTGAAAGCCCAGACTGTCAACAGGATCCCCAATTCCGTAGGCCAGCGCACTGGAGCCATCGAAATGCGTGGGCGCCAGACCGCGACGATTGCGCGTGGCGTAGCTGCCCGAGAGCGCCACGGCAAGCACACCGTCGGGCAAGCCAAACGCCGTCGGCACGCCGGGAGTGGCCACCAGTTGCGCCTGGGCAGGCGCATTCAGACCAAGGCAGAGAAACGCGGCCAGGCCCAGCGACCGTAAAACGACGATCGGCCCAATTCCGAGCCGCTTACGCCCAAGGTGACCCCGCCGCCAACTCATCTGAACACCCTTACCCACTCACTGTCTGAATGTTTAATGAGGTGTTAAGGGCCGTGGCTCAATCAAATTTGAATCAATTGGTTAACGTTGAGGCAGCGGGGTTTTCGGTCGCGATGCGCCAAAATCCGCCGCTTCTCAATCTTCGTGACGCGGGGCTTTGCCGGAAATCGCGCGATAGGGACGCGTTGCATCGCGCAGCGTCACAGAAAGACACTCGACCTGAAGCCTGATCTCACCATCCCCCGCCAGTATCAGCGACAGCGCCCCGGCCCCGTCCTCCCCAGGCAGAAAATCGAGCGCCAAAAGCGAGAAAACCAGATCAGGGTCATCCCGCGTGACACCCTGTGACGCCACAGCCAGCACGTCATCGATCAGCAAAAGCGCGCGGACCCGCTCGGCGGCATCCGGTTGTGGCGCTTCCCAGCGAAAACGGTTGATCAACAGTGCGAAGCGGCGGCGCTTGCGATCCCAGCGCATTTCTGTCGCCGGGAACACCGCATCCTGCACCAAAGCCGAAACCACCCGCAGATCTTCCGCGTCCAGCGCGGTCAGTCGCAGCGGACGCGCGTCGCCATCTTCGAACCTTGCGTCACTCATTCGGCCTTGATCCGTTCAATCTTTGCACCACAGGCTCCAAGCTTGCGCACGACATGCTCATAGCCCCGGTCGAGATGATAGACACGGCTGACCACAGTCTCGCCCTCGGCCGCAAGACCCGCGAGAATGAGCGACACCGAAGCCCGCAAATCCGTCGCCATCACCGGCGCGCCACGCAATTTCTCGACACCTGTGACACGCGCGGTGCCGCCCTGAACCTCAATCCGCGCACCCATGCGCATCAGTTCCGGCGCATGCATGAAGCGATTTTCGAAAATATGCTCTTCGAGCATCGAACATCCATCGGCCGTACACATCGCGGCCATGAATTGAGCCTGCAGATCGGTTGGAAAGCCAGGGAAAGGTTCCGTCGCGACATCAACAGCCCGCAGACGATCGCTCTTGCGGGTGACGCGCAGACCACGCACGGTTTCCTCGACCTCGACCCCGGCCTGCTGCAGCTTGTCGACGAAGGCCTGCACCAGATCGAGCCTGCCGCCCAGACATTCGACCGAGCCGCCTGCAATCGCCGGGGCGAGCATGTAAGTGCCAAGCTCGATCCGATCCGTGACCACCGGATGCGTCGCCCCACCCAAGGTCGCGACCCCCTGAATGGTGATTGTCGATGTCCCTTCGCCGTCGATCTGCGCGCCCATCCGCCGCAGACACTGCGCCAGATCGACGATTTCCGGCTCGCGCGCCGCATTTTCAAGAATTGTCGTGCCCTTCGCCAGTGTCGCGGCCATCAGCGCGTTCTCTGTTGCGCCAACGGAAACAATCGGGAAAGCGAAACGCGCACCCTTCAGCCCGCCTGGCGCCGTGGCATGGACATAGCCGTCGCGCAGATCCAGCTTAGCGCCCATCGCTTCCAGCGCGCGCAGATGCAGATCCACGGGCCGCGCACCGATTGCACAGCCACCAGGCAGCGACACAATGGCATGCCCGTCGCGCGCCAGCATCGGCCCCAGCACCAGAATCGAGGCACGCATCTTGCGCACGATCTCGTAATCAGCGCGATGCGAGCTCAGATCATGGCTCGACAGTGCCAGCACTTGCCCCTGTTGCAAGCTGGCGACCTCGGCCCCGAGCGAGCCCAGCAGTTCCGACATGGTGCGGATATCTGACAGGCGCGGCGCATTGGTCAGCGTCAACGGCTGGTCCGTCAGCAGCGTCGCGGGCATCAGCGTCAGGCAGGCATTCTTGGCCCCGGCAATCGGGATCTGCCCATTGAGCGGGCCATTTCCTGTAACAACAATCGAATCCATCTGCTCACCCTCTGCTAGGCTTTATCTTCTGTTGGGGCATCCTGCCCGGTCTGACGCCTGCGCGCCTGCGCCTTGCGTTTGGCAATATTCGCTTTCAAAGCCGCTTTCAAACGCTCCGCACGCTCCCTGCCTGCGGGTGTTTTCGAGAGGTTCTGATCCGGTTTCGTCTCACGCATGCTTCCTCCTATCCGAAGAAAGAAAAAGCGTCCAGATAAGGGTTGCGCAAGCGCGCGTTTCCGACTACCTAGCCGCCCAACGTGCTGCGGTAGCTCAGTGGCAGAGCACTCCCTTGGTAAGGGAGAGGTCGAGAGTTCAATCCTCTCTCGCAGCACCATTTCAGA
>SKIM01000079.1 GCA_007116445.1 Natronohydrobacter sp. | reverse complement strand
TGGATTGGACCGACCGTCATTGCCGGTTTTTCCACCGGCAATTGTCGCGCGAGGCGTTGCTCTATACCGAGATGGTGACCGCCCCTGCGCTTGTGCGCGGCGCAGCGCTGCATCTGCTGGAACATGACCCCCAGGAACACCCTGTCGCGCTGCAGCTTGGCGGCTCGGACCCCAAAGAACTGGCCGCTGCGGCGCGGGTGGGGGCCGACGCCGGTTATGGCGAGATCAACCTCAATTGCGGCTGCCCTTCGGATCGGGTGCAGTCGGGCTGTTTCGGGGCCGTCCTGATGCGCTCGCCCGAGCTTGTCGCCGAGATCTGCAGCGAGATGCAGGCCGCGTGCCGGGCCGAGATCACGGTCAAATGCCGCATTGGCGTGGATGATCAGGTGCCGCAGGACACGCTGCCGGTCTTTCTGGACCATCTGCAGCGCGCGGGAATCGGCCATGTCATCATTCATGCCCGCAAAGCCTGGCTGAACGGCCTGTCGCCCAAGGACAACCGCACCATTCCGCCGCTGGATTATCCCTTGGTGCTGGCGATGAAGCGCCAGTTTCCGGCGTTGCGAATCAGTCTGAACGGGGGGGTCTCGACACTCGATCAGGTGGCGGAATTGCTGGCAAGCGGTCTAGACGGGGTCATGGTGGGACGCGCGGCCTATCAGCGGCCCGGCGATATTCTGCTGGAGGCCGATCAACGGATTTTCGGGCGCGGCGATCCGACGGATCTGGACCGGGCGCTGGACCAGATGCGCAGCTATATCGAGCGCGAAGTGACACAGGGCATGCGTCTGGCCGCGATCACGCGTCACATGCTGGGCCTGTTCGCCGGTCAGCCCGGCGCGCGGCAATGGCGCCGGATCCTGTCAGAACGGGCCCATTTGCGCGGCGCAGGGCCGGAGGTTCTGGACATGGCGCGCAGCGCGTTGCGCGCAGAGCAGGCACGGGTCGCCCTGTCAGCGGGCTGATTGCGCGATCACAGGCATGTCGCAGATGGAATCGCCCTTTGCGGCAGCGATCTCATTGGCCTCATGCAGGATCGCCATGATCACGGCGACATGATCTGCAGCGCGCCAGCTGGCATCGTGATGGCGTCGGGCCTGCTCAAGGACACGCTCCCGCGCCAGCAACAGGTCCAGCGCTGTCTTGGGCGCGGGCAGCTTGCGACCGATGGGCAGGCCCAGAAGCCGAGGCAAGAGCGTGGCACGGTGATAATCGGCCAGACCATGCCGCGCGGCCACGACCAGAAGTCGCGGACGGATCAAGGTTTCGAGACCGGATGAGAGCGTTTGCATGATGAATCTCCTGATTGAACTCACCCTTTCTCGCACATCCTGAGGTAGTGTTGCGTCCGGCGCGAAAACACCGCGCGCTGGATTCAGCCTGATTTAGGTTTTTTAAACCATTCTTTGGTCGGAGCGTCAGAAGCTTAACGAGCTGGCAACCAATACACATTCACTTTGTGTAACCGACAAGGAGCATATTTCGGGATGTCTGCTAAAGGCTGCGCAACCAGCGTCAAGGTGCTGTATCCGGTTTGTCGCCTGCCCGACTGGGTTCCCGAGGGCGCACGACTTTACTTGTCTCATGTGGCCGCAGGCAAATCCCTGCGAGCCGTCGCGCGGGACTATGGTTGCCATGCCTCGACAGTGATGCGCCAGGTGCGACGTTTCGAAAACCTTCGGGATGATCCGCTTGTGGATAATGCCTTGCGCAAACTGGACATGGCCCTGCGCGCCCCCCCGAAGCCAAGTTCTGCAACGGAGTATTCCCTCATGACCGCCCAATCGCCTCTGCCTTCCGCCCCCCATTCTGTGCCTGATCTCGAAGATCGGGCGATGCATTACCTGCAGGAACTGACTGCGCCAAAGGCCGTGCTGATCGTCGCCGAGGATATGCCCAAGGCCGTTGTCACGCGCGAGGACGCATCCGGTATCCCGCAACGCGTGGCCATTCTCGACCGTGATCTGGCCGAGGCGATGGCGCTCAAGAACTGGATCACCTGCCGCAAACAGGGCCGTGTCTCAAGCTATGTGATCAGCTCGGCCGGGCGCCTTGCGCTGCGCGATCACCGCGCAGCGCAGGCGTCGCTTCCGGCCTGTCGGCATGACGGCGAAGACGGCACACCGCGCCGCGTGCGCTACGGTGTGATCGAGAGCCCGGTCACGGTCTTGTCGCGCCGACGTGACAAATCCGGTCGTCCGTTTCTGGAAGGCGGGCTGGTGCAGGCCGCAGAGCGGATGCGCGAGGACTATGTCATGGCGCAGCTGGAGTCAGCGCCGGCCGTTTCAGCAGCCGAGCTGATGCATATGCTGGAAACCCGCACAGTGCCGGGACCGAATATCGCCCCGCCCGGCACGGCTGCCGCGCGCACACGCATCCTGCGCCTGCTGCGTGATCTGGGCGAAGGCCTGAGCGATATCGCGCTGCGCTGCTGCTGCCGTCTAGAAGGGGTCGAATCGGCCGAAAACGCGATGGGCTGGTCAGCACGGTCCGGCAAGATCGTATTGCGTATCGCGTTGCAGCGGATGAGCCGACATTACGCATGTCTTGGCGATGAGCCCATGATGATCGGCTGATCGGCCCTTGCATCGGCGCGTGCAGTCAGTATTCTGCGCCAACATTGATGCGCTCTCCCTCGCGTCCCCGTAACGACCGTGTGCCGATTTCTGGCATACGCGTAAACGGCAATGGGAGCGAGAGATGCAACGACGCCAATTCATTCAGACGACGGGGGCGCTGGCCCTGACTTTGGGACTGCCGCAGCGCTTGCGGGCCAGTCAGGGGCTGGATTTCGGCGGGACGCGGATTGATATTGTCTCGGACGGTTATCTGGAGCTGCCGCCCGATTTCGCGGTGCCAGAGGGCCATGAACAAGAATTGCGCGAATTGATCGCGCGCTACGGGCTGAGCGAAGAGCTCTACGAGCCCCCCTGCAATCTGGTCTTGCTGCGCGACGGAAGCCGCACGGTGCTTTTTGATGTCGGGGCCGGGCCGGATTTCATGGCCACTGCCGGGCATATGGCGGATGCGATGGACGCGCTTGGGGTGGCCCCCGAAGATGTCACGCATCTTGTCGTCACCCATGCCCATCCGGATCATATCTGGGGCATGCTGGACGATTTCGACGATCCGCTTCTGCCCAATGCCGAGGTGATGATCGGACGGACGGAATTCGACTACTGGATGGACCCGGACACGATCGACAGTATCGGCGCGCTGCGCCAGTCCTTTGCGGTGGGCGCGCAGCGGCGGTTATCCGTCATCGAGGATCGCGTGCAGCTGTTCGAGGATGGCGCAGAGATCCTGCCCGGTATTCAGGCCGTGGCCAGTTTCGGGCACACGCCCGGCCATATGGCCTTCGAGCTGCGCGCAGGTGGTCAGGGGCTGATGATCGTGGGCGATGCGCTTGCCAACCCGCATCTGGCCTTCGAGCGTCCGCACTGGCCCGGAAGCATGGATCAGCTGCCTGATGTCGCAGCCGCGACCCGTGCCCGTCTGCTCGACCGGATCACCGCCGATGATCTGTTGATCGCAGGCTTTCATTTTCCCGATGGTGGTATCGGTCGTGCCGAGCGGCGCGCCGAGGATCGCTATGTCTTTACTGCAGGAGTGTAACCCATGCGCAAATCCCTGATCGTGATTGCGGCCTGTCTCTGGGGGGCCACAGTGATGGCCTCAGAAGATATCCCGGATAAATACCCGCAATCGGTGCTCTATAACAAACCGGTCGAGGTGATCCCGCATGTCTGGACCTCGATCGGCGCGACGGCGCCGCCCACCTTTGAAAATGCAGGCCATAACAACAACCTGAGTTTCATCATCACAGGCGAAGGCGTCGTGGTGGTCAATTCCGGCGCGTCCTATCAGCTGGCGCAGGCCCTGCATGAGGAAATCCGCGCCCGCACGGACCAACCGGTGCGGCTGGTGATTGCCGAGAATGGCCAGGGTCACGCGATGCTGGGCAATAATTACTGGATCGAACAGGATGTGCCGGTGCTCGCCCATGTCGATGCGGCCGAAGAATTCCGGCTGAATTCCGGTCAGGCGTTCGTCAGCTTGCAGAATTACGCCCGCGAGCGCTCCGAAGGCACGGCGCCGATGCAGCCGACCGAGACTTTCACTGACCGGGTCGAGCTGACCATGGGCGATTTCCGCATCGAGGTGCTGCATCTCGGCCCTGCCCACAGCCCTGGGGATACGCAGGTCTGGCTGCCCGATCAGTCGCTGCTGATCGCTGGTGACATCGCCTTTCAGGAACGTATGCCGCCGATTTTTGAGGGCACCTGCACCTCCTGCTGGATCGACACATGGGACAATGCGCTGGAGCCGCTGGGCGCGACCTATGTGATCCCCGGTCATGGCCATCCGACCAATATGGCGCAGGTGCGCCGCTATACGCGCGATTATCTGGTCTGGCTGCGCGACCGCATCGCCGAACATCTCGACGAGGGCGGTGATCTGGCCGGGGCCTATTATGTCGATCAGTCGCCCTTCGTGCATCTCGATACATTCGAGGAACTGGCGACCCGCAATGCAGGCGTCGTTTTCTCGGAAATGGAGTGGGAATAACCCGGCGCGGCTGGACATTCCCGGCAGGGCTGGCGCAGAATATCGGGCATGACCCCGCCCCTGCTCAGCCCCAGCGAATTGACGGCGCTTACGCGATTGCGCCACGCGCTGCATGCCGCGCCCGAAATCTCGGGCGCGGAAGTTGCGACGGCGGCCTGTCTGCGTGACTTTCTGGCCCCGACCGGCCCCGACCGGGTGGTTGCAGGGCTTGGCGGCGCAGGGTTGGCACTGGTTTTCGACAGTGGCAAAGCCGGGCCGCGCGTGATGTTTCGCGCCGAGCTTGATGGCTTGCCGATCACCGAGCAGACGGGCCTGCCCTATGCATCGCGGCGCGCCGGTGTGGCGCATCTTTGCGGGCATGACGGGCATA